>NZ_BAXF01000327.1:0-2490 GCF_001310435.1 Arthrobacter sp. JCM 19049
GCGGCCGCCGCCGGCAGCAAGATTTCCGAGGACCAGCTCCCGCCGCGGGTGGGCCTGTTGGCCTTCGAACCGCTGCACGCCATCACCGGGTTCTACTCATTGGTGCTGGCGGGGATCAGCGCCGTGGTGCTGGATCCGGCCTGGCCGGCATCCCGCCTGGGGCCGTGATCCGCCAGCTGGATCTGCGCCACGTGCTGTGTGACGCGGCAGACGCCCAGGCGCTGCAGCAGGCAGCCGTCCCCGGCCTGATGCGGTTGCCCATTGACTTGCCCGAAGATGAGCCAGAGTCCCTACTGGCCCCACCACACATCGATGCGGACCGTGAATTGCTGGTCGTCTTCACCTCGGGTACACCAGCTTGCCCAAGGCGATTTGCCGCACCCGCCACTCCTGGCAGGCCAGCGTCCGGTTGGGCAGCAAGATTCTCCACGCCACCGCCGGAGAAATCAGCCTCATTCCCGGGCCGCTGGCCCATGGACTCAGCCTCTACGCGGTCGTGGAAACCTTACCACCGGGGCACGGCACTGCTGACCGGACGCTGGATGCCACGCAGGTACGAGAACTGCTCGAATCCCACCGGTTCACCCGCGTGGTGGCAGTTCCCTCCATCCTGCGCCGACTACTGGAGCAATTTGATCCACGGCTGCTGGAGGGCCTGCGCTACGCGATCAGCGGCGGGGAAAACCTGCCCGCGCCCCTGCGCCGCCGGCTGCAGCAGCTGCCCGGCCTCGAGGACGTCGTGGAATATTACGGCACAAGCGAACACAGCCTGATCGCCTACCGCAGCACCACCACGGCGCAGCGTAATGCCTCCACCGGATTCGCCGGCACTCCATTTCCCGGCGTCCAGTTGCACATCGCCGCACCGGATCAAGAGACCGGCATCGGGGAAATCTACGTGCACAGCCCCCTGCTGGCCAGCGGATACCATCCAGCGGTCAGGAACGCTTCCGCTGGGACGGCAACCGGCTCAGCGTCCGGGACATGGGCCGGTTTACGGACGGGACGCTGTTTGTCCTCGGGCGGGCCGGAGGAATGATGAACCTGG
Organism: Arthrobacter sp. JCM 19049; assembly: GCF_001310435.1. Taxonomy (NCBI): domain Bacteria; kingdom Bacillati; phylum Actinomycetota; class Actinomycetes; order Micrococcales; family Micrococcaceae; genus Arthrobacter; species Arthrobacter sp. JCM 19049. Next base: position 1,049 of record NZ_BAXF01000327.1, read on the forward strand.
GTGGCAACAATATCCACCCCAGCGAAATCAGCCAGGCCATGGCCTCCGCACTGGGGCTGGCCCATGTCGAGGTTCTGCTGCATGAGGAGCCTGAAGCGGCTCCCCGGCTGATCGCGGTCATCCACCGAGACGAGCTCTGCCCCACCCTGGATGCGCAGGAAATCCGCGCCCGGCTGGCGGCGGTCCTGCCGACCTACAAAATCCCGCACGAGCTGCGGTGCGTCGACACCTGGCCGCTGACCAGCAGCGGCAAGATCGCGGTCGGACGGCTTTCCGACGTCTGGTCGCCCGAGGCGCGGTGCTGCTGCGGGCGCCGGCCAACAACACGGTACGGGCTTAGGTTTGCGGCGCACGCGCGCGAAGCCCGCTGAGTCCGCACCTCGTGCAGGAAGGGAAGAGTTCATGAACCAGGTCTATGTGGTTGCTGCACGGCGTACCCCGATCCTGCGCAGCGCCAGGCAGTACTCGCAGATCGGCGCCGATCGCTTGGCCGCCACCGTGATCGATGCACTGCTACAGGAGACCGGGGTGCCGCCCGGGAGGTGGATCAGGTGCTGCTGGGCAGCGCGGCCGGGCCCGGGGCAACATTGCCCGAGTGGCCACCCTGGCCAGCAGCCTCGGCCCTGACGTGCCGGCCACCAGTTTTGACGCCCAATGCGCCAGCGGGCTGGAGGCAATCGCGGCCGGGGCCAGGATGATCGCCTGCGGCGAAGCCCGGGTAGTCATCGCCGGCGGCACCGAAAGCGTGAGCACCGCGCCCTGGAGGCTGAGCAACCCCCATGATCCGATGGAACCGGTCCGCCGCTATTCCCGTGCACGGTTCACCCGGCCCCGGATCCCGACCCGGGCATGGGGGTTGCGGCAGAAAACATTGCCAGGCGCTATGGGATTTCCCGCGAACGACAAGACCGTTTCGCGCTGCGCAGCCACCATCGGGCGCTGGCGGCCGAACAGGCCGGGCACTTCAACGGCGAGCTGGTTCCGGTTGGCACGCCGCAGGGAGTGGTCACCCGCGATGGCTGCCCCAGAAGCAACCTGAGCATGGAGAAGCTTTCCGCGTTGCGTCCGGCCTTCGTCGCTGGGGGCAGCGTGACGGCCGGGAACAGTTGTCCGATCAATGATGGCGCGGCGGCGGTGATGCTGGTCGATGCCGAAACCTGGGGCGCCTACGAGTGGGTTTTGCGTTGCGGTACCTGGCGCTGCCGCCGGCGCCTGTGATCCGCAGGTATTGGGACTGGCGGCGGTGCCGGCCTACCGCAATCTGCAGCGGCTGTTGCCGCAGCTGCTGCAGGCCCCGCCCCGGCTGCTGGAGTTCAATGAGGCCTTCGCCGTCCAGGCCCTGGCGTGCCTGGACGAACTGGATGTGGCCGAGGCCTGCGTCAACTTGGAGGGCGGCGCCTGGCACTGGGACACCCGTATGGGGCCAGCGGCGGGATCCTGGG
>NZ_BAXF01000328.1:0-2491 GCF_001310435.1 Arthrobacter sp. JCM 19049
GCCCACTGCTGTGCGCCTAAATCACTGTCCCGGGGCGGGGTAAGCGGGTCGCGGAACTGCAGGTTCAGCTGGACCGGGCCCGGCGCGCTCTTGCTTGTCCCGGCGAGCGCCGCAGGGCTTGGTCTACCGCTGGTGTGGGCGAGGTTCCGGCCGGGACGTTCAGGTTCGCACGCACGTGCACGCCGAACAGTCCACGCTGGTCAGTGGTTTGGCTGGCGCCGGTGCCCTGCAGCTCCTCGGGACGGTCGGCGGAGAGGACCAGCAGCGCGGTGCCGGTGTGGTTGGCTTCCATGATGGCCGGCAGCAGTTGGCCCACGGCCGTGCCGGAGGTCATGGCAATCGCCACCGGGGCCCCGGAGCCTGGGCCATGCCGAGTGCCAGGAAACCGGCGGAGCGTTCGTCGATGCGTACGTGGATGCGCAGTTTGCCGCTGGTCTCGGCCTCCGCTGCGGCGTAGGCCAGCGGGGCGCTGCGGGAACCCGGTGAGAGCACCAGGTCACGGATTCCCGCGCCGATCAGCGTGCGGAACACGTCCCGGGCGGTATCGATGGCGGTATTCGGCAGGGATTCACGGTGGTGCAGGTCCCTGGGTGACTCGTTGGCGGTGTGCGCCGTGCTTCGTTCAGCTCCCACCTGCCCCAGTCTAGTGGTTGCCCCGCCGGTCCCTGCCGCCTACCGCCTCCCGTTGCCCACTACTTGCCCGGTCCCCGGCCCTGGCCCTTGATGGCCTTGGTGCGCCGGTACACCTGCACGACGGTGGGTCGCGGGCCACGCATCTGGCCCTTCTTGGCCTTGCGACCGTCACTGACGTAGTCCGGGAACAGGGACTGGGGTTCGTTGTAGCTGCCGCCCTCCCCCGGGTGCTGGACCGAAACGAACACCGATTGATGCTGTCGCGGATCAGCGGGCCGCAGGTCTCGGCGCCGGTCGGTACGGCCAGGAACTGTTCAACCCGCCCGCGTTGTTCACCATCCAGGGTGACCTTGTGCAGGGCATCGGAGTAGCCGATGGTGCTTGGTGCCCCGTCGGTGGAGATCCACAGGTTGCCCTGGGAGTCGAAGGCCAGGTTGTCCGGGCAGGAGATTGGGGAGACCTTGTCGGCCGGGTACCCGGAGAAGTAGGTGGAGGAATTGAACTTGGGATCCCCGGCCACCAGCAGGATGTTCCAGTTGAACTCGTTGGCGGTCGCGTCGGTGGGGTTCTCGGTGATTTCCAGTACGTGCCCGTCCCGGTTGCGCAGGCGCGGGCTGACCTCGGTGGCCCCCTCGGTGCCATGGTTGCCGCGTTCGGAGTTGTTGGTCAGGGCCACGTAGACCTTGCCGGTGACGGGGCTGGGTTCCACGTCCTCCGGGCGGTCCAGCTTGGTGGCGCCGACCTTGTCAGCGGCCAGCCGGGTGTAGACCAGGACCTCGTCCAGGGCCATGCCCTGGACCTGGGAGGCCCCGTTGAGCACCAGCGGGACCCACGTCCCGGTGCCGTCAAAGGCTCCGTCGGTGGGCAGCGTTCCGATGCCGTCGATTTCGTGGGCCGGGGAATTGCCGCTGAAGGTGGCCACGTACAGATCCCCGTGGGACAGCAGGGTCATGTTGTGGGCGCGGTCCCCCTTGCGGTAGGTGTCGCGTGAGACGAACTTGTACAGGTATTCAAAGCGCGAGTCATCACCCGAGTAGGCGATGACCTTGCCGTTCTGTGCGATGCGCACGTTGGCGCCCTCGTGCTTGAACCGGCCCAGGCTGGTGTGTTTCACCGGGACCGAGTCCGGGTTTTGCGGATCAATTTCCACCACCCACCCGAAGCGGTTGGCCTCGTTCTCATAGCCGGGGTGGTGCAGCCCGAAGCGCGGTTCGCTCTCCTCCCAGCCGCGGCCGGTGGCCTTGGCCTTGATCCCGTACCGGGCTTCCTGCGCGGTGCCCCGGCCCCGGAAGTACTGGTCGAAGTTTTCCTCCCCGCTCAGCACGGTTCCCCACGGGTGGTGCCCCCAGCGCAGTTGTTCAGCGTTCCCAGCACCCGGGTTCCGGTATCGTCCTCACGGGTGCGCAGCAGCGGGCTGCCGGCGGCCGGGCCGGTCATGCGGAACTCGGTGTGCATGGTGATGCGCCGGTTGCGTTCGCCGCCCACGATGTAGTTCCAACGTCGGTCGTTCTTCTTGCGCTGCACTTCCACCACTGACATGCCGTGCGCGGCCAGCGCGACCCGACGGGCCTCGTCCTTGTTCGCCTCAAACCAAGCGGGCGGGAACATCATTTCCTCGTTCGTGTATTCGTGGTTGGCCACCAGCACCCCGCGATGTGATGCGTACTTGTCCACGATGATGTCCAGGTAGTCGCAGTTGTAGCCGAACTGTGCGGCCTGCGCCTTCGCCGAGGGTTTGGCCGGGTCCAGGGCCTGCTTGCGGGAGAACAACGGGTCACCCCAGCGGATGATCGGGTGCCAGTCATAGCCCTCAGGCACGCTCATGCCGTCCACCGAGCGGGACACCGGGCGATGGCGG
>NZ_BAXF01000329.1:0-2477 GCF_001310435.1 Arthrobacter sp. JCM 19049
GCTCCGGCGGGTTATCGGTTCCCTGCCCCGCAGTGCCCGGCCCCTGCTGCGGTGGGTTCGGGTACGGCGGAAGCTGTTCGGCCGGCGGCGCCCAATAGGCGCCCGTGGGGTACCCGGGGCGCGGGGCATGGCCCGACGGGTAGTTCCCCTGGGCCGGGTGCCCCGGCACCGGGTACTGCTGCCCCGGGTACTGCTGCTGGTGGTACTGCGGGAAATGCGGGTGACCGCCGGTTGACCACGGCACCAGGTATTGCGGCTGCGGCGGCAGCGGAGCCGGCCCGGCGGTGCGCTGCACGCCGAAACGATCGGCCAGGCGCACCAGCAGGAAGGTCAGGACCGCGATCAGCACCAGTGAGGGCAGCAGGGCCGCGAGGGATCCCTCGGTGGCGTTCATGTCCATCAGCCCGGCCGCGCCCATCAGGAACAGGAGCACGTTGTTCACCACGTGCATTCCGATGGCCGCCTCCAGCCCACCCGTGCGCCAGGTGAGATAGCCGGCGGCCAGCGCGAAGGCCGCCACATCCAGCAGGCCGTAGACGTCGTAGAGGTGCCCGAAGACGAACAACGGCAGGGGCAGCAGGATCGCGAACAGCGGATGTTTCAGCCAGCCGCCGATGATCTGCATCAGCATCCCGCGGAACAGGTACTCCTCGGCCAGTGCCTGGAACGGCACCAGCAGCAGCACCAGGATCACCATCAGCACCGGGGAATCGGGCACGCTCTGGGCGGGCACCGGCGCGGAGGGCAGCACCCCGGTCCTTTCCAGCAGCAGCCCGCCGCCAAAGTAGAGCAGGTACACCCCCAGCGCCGCACCCAGGCACACCGCCAGCCAGCGGAACCGCAGCCTGCCGGTCACCGACCACAGCAGGCCCACCGGCTTGGGGCCCAGCAGCAGGTAGGCGAAGAAGCAGGCCGGGATCAGCAGGATGAGCGAGAGCATGGTCAGGATGAAATCCGAGGGATTGCTCATGTCCAGTGCCAGTTCCTCGCTGGCCGCCAACGGGTCGCCGGTGCCGGTGTCCATCCACGCGGTGGGGGAGGCCAGCATCATCGCGATCATGGCGATGACGATCAGGACCGTGAGCGCCAGATAGAAGCCCAGGGTGGTGCCGCCCACCGCCAGCGGCCGCCACCACCGGTACTGCCGGTCGCGGCGCATCAGGCGGTGGAAGGCGTAGGCGGGGTTCGGTCTGCGGATCGGCGCCCGCGGGGGAAGGCGAAGGCTCAAGGCGTTCTGGCTGGCTGGTCATAAGGCAATTCTCGCTGGTGCGGTGGGTAAACCCATGAACCTTTTGGGTGGATTTGTTTGCTCATCCCCGCGGACGGCGCCGCACGGGGGGGCGTTGTGCGATTCGCCGCTGCCCTGGCCCCGGCGCGCTGGCTACACTGGTGCGGGCACCATTGCGCATCGTCTTCGATGTGGTGCCACGACATCCGGGCACGCAGCGGCCCATCTCGGCAGGACGACAAAGGCAGGCACGTGGCCATCACCATCACGAACATTCGCAGATCCTCTTGGATCCCCGGCGCCGCAAGCGCGCCTCGATCATCCTCTGGGCGCTGCTGGCGCCGGTGGGAGCCATTGCGCTGGTGATGGTGATCGTGCTGTGGCCCCAGGGAAACTACGATCGCTTCGCGCTCAGCGGCCCGATGGACACCAGCGGGTCGGTGCAGATGTCCACCGGCACGGTCACCCGCACCGAGTCGCAGATCTGCCCCTCCAGCCAGGGGCTGGACGAGGTGGGCGGCAAGGAGCTGCAGTGCCCGGTCACCTACGTGATGCCCGACGGCGGCGGGGCGGAGATCCAGCTGGAGGTGCCGCCCGAAACGCTCAGCTCCCGGGATGTGGGTTCCGGGGATCGGGTGCGCTACCTGGATTTGGCGGGGGCCAGCACCGAGGCGGTGCCCTATGTCTTCGTCGATTTCGTGCGCACCACCCCGATGGTGCTGCTGGCCCTGGCCTACGCGCTGGTGGTGGTGCTGGTCGCCGGGTGGCGTGGCGGGCGGGCACTGATCGGGCTGCTGGGCGGGGTGGCGTTCATGATGATGTTCATGGTCCCGGCCCTGCTGGAGGGGCAGAACCCGGTGCTGGTGGCGCTGGTGGGTTCCACGGTGATCATGTTCGGGGCGCTGTATTTTGCCCACGGCCTGAACGCGAAGACCTCCACGGCGCTGCTGGGCACCCTCTTCGGGCTGGGCGTCACCGCCTGGCTGGCCGTGTGGCTGACCGATGCGGCAGCGTTGACCGGGGCCACCGATGAGCACGCGATGACCCTGTCCACGGTGGCGCCGCAGGTGTCGTTAACGGGGCTGCTGATTTGCGGGCTGCTGATCGGCGGGCTGGGGGTGCTCAACGACGTGACCATCACCCAGTCCGCCACCGTCTGGGAGCTGGCCGAGGCCGCGCCGCGGGCCACGGCCGCGAACTGTTCGCCAAGGGGATGCGCATCGGGCGGGACCACATCGCCTCCACCGTG
>NZ_BAXF01000330.1:0-2473 GCF_001310435.1 Arthrobacter sp. JCM 19049
GCCGCGGGCCGCTGGCCCGGCGCGGTCGCAGGTGCTCTGGCCGCGCAGAATTCTGTGTAGTTGTCACCAAGTTTCACTCTTTCTTCCAAGGTGCGGTTCCAAGGTGTTGTGCTTGTTAGCTGGGTCATACCTCCTTGCTTTAGCCTAAAGCCATCGGTGAGTAGAAGGTACCCGCCGCGCTTTGGCGTTCCTCCGGCCGGGGCGACGCGCCGGTTCGCGCAGGGCTAGATCCATCCCCGGCAGGGTGATGGTGGGTTTAGATGGGATCATGCATTCCGAATCGAAGATCCCGCACCCCCCGGTGGCCGCCAAGCGCCCCACCACCCGCACCCACCACGGTGATACCTTCACCGATGACTATGAATGGCTGCGCGAGAAGCAGAACCCGCAGGTCATCGAGCACCTCCAGGCCGAGAACCGCTACACCGAGGCGATCAGCGCGAACCAGGAGCAGCTGCGCCAGGAGATCTTCGATGAGATCAAGTCCCGCACGGTGGAAACCGACCTGTCGGTTCCCACCCGGCGCCGCGGCTGGTGGTACTTCACCCGCTCCGTGGAGGGCCAGCCCTACCTGATCCACAGTCGGGTCAAGGCCGCGGACACCGGGGACCTGGAGGCGGACTGGACCCGCCGGTGATTGACCCGGCCGCCGAGCTGCCCGGGGAGCAGGTGCTGGTGGACGGCAACCGGCTAGCCGAGGGCGAATCCTTCTTCGCGCTGGGCGGGGTGGCCATCAATGAGCCGAGCAACCTGCTGGCCTACTGCGTGGACACCACCGGGGATGAGCGTTTCACCCTCTACCTGAAGGACCTGCAGACCGGGCAGCTGCTGGCTGACACCATCGAGGGCGTGTTCTACGGGTTGGCCTTCTCCCCCGATTCGCGCCGCGTGTTCTACACCGTGGTGGATGAGACCTGGCGCCCCCACCAGATCCGGGCGCACGTGCTGGGCACCGACCCGAGTAAGGATGCGGTGATTTTCCAGGAAGATGACCCGGGCATGTGGCTGGGCTTTGAGCTCAGCGCCGACCGGGAGCACCTGCTGATCTCCAGCGGCAACTCCGAATACTCCGAGACCAGCGTGCTGGATCTGCGGGATCCGGCCGCCGAGGTCCAGCTGCTGGTGGACCGTTCCCTGCGCCTGCTGCACGCGGTGGACCTGCTGCCCGGCGAGCGCGCCGACGAGGTGCTGATTACCCACGACCACCAGGCACCGAACAACCGGATCTCCCTGGTGCCCCGCGATCAACTCGGTGCCGCAGCCGATCCCGGGCAGTGGCCCGATGTGGTGCCGCACCGGCCCACCGTCAAATGCGAGGGCGCTCTGATCACCGCGACCCACCTGGTGCTCTCGGTGCGCCGGGACACCTGCGAGCGGGTGGAGCTGCTGCCGCTGCAGGGGCTGGGCACCGACGCCCAGCAGCCGGTGCTGGAGCCGCAGTTCGAGGAGCAGCTGTTCACCGCCTCCCCGGTGTTCGCCTCCCTGGAATCCCCGGTCACCCGCATCGCCTACACCTCGGACTTCACCCCGGCTCGGGTCTATGACCTGGTCCTGGAGGACCACCGGCTGCTGTTGCGCAAGCAGACCCCGGTGAACAACTATGACGCGGCCAACTACCGGGCCACCCGGCACTGGGCCAGCGCCGCGGACGGGACCCAGATCCCGCTGACCGTGATGCACCGGGTGGATGTGGATCTCTCCCGCCAGCAGCCCACCCTCATCTACGGGTACGGCTCCTATGAGATGTCCATGGACGGGCTTTGGCATCCCCCGGCTGAGCCTGCTGGACCGGGGGGTGGTGTTCGTGGTGGCCCACGTGCGCGGCGGCGGCGAACTGGGACGCGACTGGTACCTGCAGGGCAAGAAGCTGAACAAGAAGAACACGTTCACCGATTTCGTGGACGCCACCACCTACCTGATCGAGAAGGGCATCGCCGACCCGCAGCGGATCGTGGCGTTGGGCGGTTCGGCTGGCGGGCTGCTGATGGGCGCGGTCGCGAACCTCGCCCCGCAGCTGTACGCGGGCATCATCGCCCAGGTGCCGTTCGTGGATGCGCTGACCTCCATCCTGGATCCGGAGCTGCCGCTCTCGGCCCTGGAGTGGGAGGAATGGGGCAACCCGATCCAGGACCGCGAGGTGTACGAGTACATGAAGTCCTACTCCCCGTATGAGAACATCCGCCCGGTGCCCTACCCGCGCATCGCCGCGGTCACCTCCCTGCACGACACCCGAGTGCTGTATGTGGAACCGGCCAAGTGGGTGGCGAAGCTGCGTGAGGTGGGCACCGGCACCAAGCCGATCGTGCTGAAGACCGAGATGGAAGGCGGGCACGGCGGTGCCTCCGGCCGCTACGAGGGCTGGAAGAACCGGGCGTGGGATTATGCGTTCGCCCTCGATGCCTGGGGCTGAACCCGGCCGGGAACAGCTGATGAGCTCCCCGCGGCCGGTGGAGCTGCAGTGGCTGGAGCATGC
>NZ_BAXF01000331.1:0-2464 GCF_001310435.1 Arthrobacter sp. JCM 19049
CGCTCGAAGCAGATCGACGACGCGGCACTGAGCGACCTGAAGGTTGGCCGAGCCCCGGGCAGCCGGGACCTGTTTGACGACGTGCCTGAATACCTTGCGGCAGCCGGCCGGGCGTTGCAGACGGGGCAGCGATCCGGGAGACCGGCGCGCTGCCCCCGTTGCTGTTTCCGCGGTTCTGGACAGCAGGGCCGTCTCCCATCAGTGAGTTGGATCCCGGCCCGTCGCCAGGCCCTGCCCAGGACTGGACCGCCAAGGGCGAACCGGTCACAACACCGGGTGGCCAATCTCCCTCCCAATGGTTAGTGAATGTTTTCACTAACCTGGTTTTTCCGCGTAGAATCGGCCATATGTCAATCATCGAAAGCTCCCAGAAGCGTCCACGCATTCTCGTTGTCGGCGGCGGCTATGTCGGTCTGTACGTCGCGAAGAAGCTCCAGAAGAAGGTCAAGGCCCACGGCGGCATCGTGACCGTGGTGGACCCCAACCCCTACATGACTTACCTTCCGTTCCTGCCCGAGGTGGCCGGCGGCGGCATCGAACCACGCCACATCGTGGTCTCGCACCGCCAGCACCTGAAGGACTCGGAACTGATCAACGGTCGGGTCACCAGCATCGACCACGCCAGCAAGAAGGCCGTCATCGACCCGGTCAACGGCGAAAGCTTCGAACTGGAATACACCGACGTGGTGATGAGCGCCGGTTCGGTCACCCGTACCTTCCCCATCCCGGGCCTGGCCGAAGAGGCATCGCTGAAGACCATCGAGGAAGCCACCGCGCTGCGCAACCAGGTTTCCGAGCGCATCGAATCGGCCTCCAACATGACCGACCCGGCCCAGCGCAAGCGTGCGCTGACCTTCGTGGTCGTCGGCGGCGGCTTCGCCGGCATCGAGACGATCACCGAAATCGAGGACATGGCCCGCTACGCCATCTCCCTGAACGACCGCATCGGCCAGGACGAAGCCCGCTTCGTGCTGATCGAGGCCATGGGCCGCATCATGCCCGAGGTCACCGAGGACCAGGCCGTCTGGGTTGTCGAGCACCTGCGCAGCCGCGGCATCGAGGTGCTGCTGAACACCTCGCTGGCCGACGCCACCGATGGCACCTTGAAGCTGATCAACATGGGCGACAAGTCCCCGGCCGGCGAATTCGACGCCGACACCCTGATCTGGTGCGCCGGCGTGATGGCCAACCCGATGGTTCGCTCCACCGACTTCCAGATCGAACAGCGCGGCCGCATCGAGACCCGCACCGACCTGCGCATCAAGGACGCCAACGGCGACCCGGTGGAGGGCGCCTGGGCGGCCGGTGACGTCTCGGCCGTGCCGGATGTGACCGGCGGGTTGCCCGACGGCACCTGTGTGCCCAACGCACAGCACGCCGTGCGCCAGGCCAAGCTGTTGGCCAAGAACCTGTACGCCGCCCGCTACGGCGTGGGCACCATCAAGGAGTACAAGCACAAGAACCTTGGTGCCGTTGCCGGTTTCGGCCGCAACAAGGGCGTGGCCCGCATCAAGTCGATCAAGCTGCGCGGCTGGCTGGCCTGGATGGCGCACCGCGGCTACCACGCATGGCCATGCGACCTTCGAGCGCAAGTTCCGCGTGCTCGGCGACTGGATGGTTGCCCTGTTCTTCAACCGCGATTCGCTGCAGCTGAACAACATGCAGAATCCGCGCAAGGCCTTCGAGGAGTCGGCCAAGCCGAAGAAGTAGCCTGTCGGCCGAAGAAGGCTGCATCAAGCGATGATTGACCCGACGGTGGGCCGACGCCACAGGCGCCGGCCCACCGATCCTTGCCGTTCGGGCGAAATTTCAGAAAATGGGAAAACATCGCGTAGGCTTTTTCAAGCTGGCCCCTATGGTGGAATTGGCATACACGGCTGACTTAAAATCAGCTGCCGCAAGGCTTGTGGGTTCGAGTCCCACTGGGGGCACCAAAAGATACGCCGCTACATCCCCGGTTTTCGCGGGGTGGTAGCGGCGTTGTTGTTTTCTGTGGCAGGTTCGGGAGCATGCCGGTGCACGCTGCCAGGTACTTCGATCCGGCAGCCCGAGCCTCTGCGGCCGGGGCTGTGTTGGTGATGGGCTAGAAGTCCTGTGCCTTGGCCCATGTCGTCCTGTCATAGTGGGCCCGGTGTTGACCTCTGCCGGTGGCCACCTCAACGGTCTTCAGCTCAGGGTTGGCAGGTGCCAGGTTATCCATGAAATCCCGCGCAATGTCCTCAAGGATCGCACTTGCCGCTGGTCCCGGCCACGCGGCGAAGACCGCCGCGTCCTCCACGCGAATCCGCAGCGTTCCAGGCTCACCTGCGGACCAGGAGTCAACGAAATAGTGCGGGATGGTGATCGCATCAGGCACCGGGCCCGGTGAGCCTCGATCCACTGCCGGCCCATCCGGTTCGCCCAGCGCTGCGGATCCGTTGCCGCCTGCGGGACCTGCCAGGCAATGCACTGCTTGTCCCACGCG
>NZ_BAXF01000332.1:0-2432 GCF_001310435.1 Arthrobacter sp. JCM 19049
CCCTGCTGCAGGCCGCGGCCGCCGCGTTCGACCACGGCGTGCTGGTCACCGCGTCCCTGGCGGCATTGCTGGCACTGGTGGCCGCGATCGTGGTTGGAAGGGTCGTCAAGCCCCTCGCAAGGTAACCATTGGTCGATTCTTTACCAAAATCTAGATTAATTCGGGCGAAGTTATTCAGTTAGGCCCGTAGACCACGTAGGCTAGGACATGTAGTTTCAAAGTAATTCGCGAAGTACCCTTTAGAAGCTTGCAGACGTCAACACGTTGAATGTCAGGCAACCTTTCTAGACGTGAAGTGAATGACCTGGCTGCTTCGCACAATCGGCCGGCGGAACTCCCAGCGGGAGAGCCTTCGACGGTTTGCGTGGAAACAACCATTTCCGCCACGAGGTGTGGCGGGATTACGTCTGAAAGGACCAAGGAATAAATGGCAACTGGAATCGTGAAATGGTTCAACGCTGAAAAGGGCTTCGGCTTCATCGCTCCGGACAGCGGCGATCCGGACGTCTTCGCACACTTCTCCGCCATCCAGACCCAGGGCTTCCGCACCCTGGACGAGGGCCAGAAGGTTGAGTTCGAGGTTGTCGAGGGCCCGAAGGGCCTGCAGGCAGCTGACATTCGCGCTCTCTAAAGGCGAAACGGCTACACGCCAAGCTTGAACGGTGCCGAACCGGGACTTTCCCGGTTCGGCACCGTTTTTTGTGAGCCTTTCCTCGCCCTCGGACTGTCTCACGACGGAATACCGTGGGTCCCATCGTGGTTGGCACCACTGTGAAGCTTTCCATTCTTGATCTTGCCCCGGTGGCACCGGACTCCACGGTTGCCGACTCCTTCAAATCCTCGGTACGCCTGGCCCAGATGGCCGAACGCGCGAACTACGAACGCATCTGGTACGCCGAACACCACAACATGGCGACCATCGCATCCTCGGCCACCGCGGTCCTCATCAGCCACATCGCCCACCACACCAACCGGATCCGGCTGGGGTCCGGCGGCATCATGCTTCCCAACCACTCCCCGCTGGTGATCGCCGAGCAGTTCGGCACGCTGGCCGAAATCTTCGGGGACCGCATCGACCTGGGTTTGGGCCGGCCCCAGGCACCGACCCGGTCACCCTCCGCGCGCTGCGCCGTGAGCCCAACGCGGCCGACACCTTCCCGCACGACGTGCTGGAGCTGCAGGCCTACCTGGCCGATGAATCGCGCATCCCCACCGTCCGGGCGATTCCCGGGGCCGGCACCGGGTGCCGCTGTACATCCTGGGCTCCTCGCTGTTCGGCGCGAAGCTGGCCGCGCAGCTGGGCCTGCCCTATTCCTTCGCTTCCCACTTCGCCCCGGATGCCCTGCACCAGGCGGTGCAGCTGTACCGGGACGAGTTCACCCTTCCGAGCAGCTGGACAAGCCCTACGTCATTGCCGGGGTCGGGGTCCTGGCCGCCGACAGCACCAGCGCGCCCACGAGTTGATGGAACAGGCCAAGCGCCAGCGGGTGGCCTCCTTCCTGGGCCGCAATCGGGAGGAACCGTTCACCGAGGCGGAAATCGACATGCTCATGGGCACTGCCCCCGCCGCCCAGGTCCTGGACATGATGCGCTACACCGCGGTCGGCGCGCCCTCCGACGTCGCCGAATACCTGGAGCATTTCGCCAAGGCCAGCCAGGCCGACGAGCTGATCACCGTGCACTACCCGCTGCAGGAATCCGAACGCCTGGATTCGGTGTGGCTCACCGCGCAGGCCGTCGGCCTGGCCGCCAACGCCTAGCAACACCACGACCCCGCCCCCATGCCGGCGCCGGCACCTCCGCTCGGGCGTCGGCATGGCCGGCGGGTGGAATCAAAAATGCCCCGCAACGGGGCATTTTGCGTTGTCTGGAGGTCCGCCGCGGCGGAATACCGCGCAAGGTGGCTCAGGCGCTTAGCCGCACCCAGCGCCGTACTGCATGAACAGTGCCACGATCAAGGTCACGGTCAGCAGACCCTCCACGCCGATGTAGGCGTAGTGCCACAGCGAGCCGCCCTCGAAGTTTCCGGCCAGCACCGCGTCGGTGCGGCGGGACAGGCCCGGTCGGATGGCCACGGTCTTGATCAGCAGCCACAACCCGCTCAACCCCAGCACGGTCCACCAAGCGCGGTCCACGCCGCGCCGAACGCTGGCGGCCAGCCAGGCCAGGAACAGGACGATCTCCACCACGTTCATCGCCGCGAAAACCAGTCGGCCAATACCCAGCCCGAGCGGAATGGTGATGCCCGGGGCGGTGAACTTCAGCGGCGCCTCGATGAAGGAGATCCCGATGATCAGCCCCAGCCAGATGGCCGGGACCAGGAGCCGGGTGGCCACGGCCCATCGGGCGGCGGTGCTGGGTCGGGTGGCGCAATCGGTGTGGGACAAGGCGTTCATGCCTTCCACTCTACGCCGCGCCGGACAGCCCGCTGG
>NZ_BAXF01000333.1:0-2427 GCF_001310435.1 Arthrobacter sp. JCM 19049
GTGCGCTTGCGGGCCGGGTCGGCGCGCCAGAAGCGGTCAAAGAGTGGGAGGCTGCCTCGGCGCTCATCCCGATGCCGTGGTCGCGCACCGAGATCGCCACCGCGTCCTCATCCTGGCCGATGCTGATGTCGATCGGGTTGCCCTCCCCGTGTTCGGCGGCGTTGAGCACCAGGTTGCGCAGGATCCGCTCGACCCGCCGCGGGTCCACTTCGGCCACACAGCCTCGGCGGGGGCTGAGAGGCGCAGCACCGAACCGTATTCGTCGGCGACCGGGGTGGCGGTGTCGATGACCTTGCGGGCGATCACGTTCAGGTCCGTGGATTCACGGTCCAGCACCGCCACCCCGGCATCGAAGCGGGAGACCTCCAGCAGGTCATTGAGCAGGTTCTGGAAGCGTTCGATCTGGTTGTACATCAGTTCGGCCGAACGCGAGGTCAGCGGGTCGAAGGACTCCCGGGCATCATGGATCACCTCGGCGGCCATGCGCACCGTGGTCAACGGGGTGCGCAGTTCATGGGACACGTCCGAGACGAAGCGCTGCTGCATTGCCGAGAGCTGGTTCAGCTGGGTGATCTGGTCCTGCAGGGAGGCAGCCATGTGGTTGAAGGCGGTGCCCAGGCGGGCGACCTCGTCCTCGCCGATCACCCGCATGCGCCGGTCCAGGTCCCCGGCGGCGATCCGCTCCGAAACGTAGGCGGCGTCGGCGACCGGGCGCACCACGGTGCGGCTGACCGACCAGGAGATCACCCCGACCACCAGCAGCAGGATCATGCCGGTGAGCACCATGGCGCGGTTGATGAATTCCAGGGTGCTTTGCACGCTGGAGAGGTCATAGACCAGGTAGAGGCCGTATTCCCGGCCCGGGGGCAGCAGCACCTTGGTGCCGAAGATGATCCCGGCGCCTGGCTGCCGGCGGTGGGGATCTCCACCGAACGCCAGTAGATCCCCGAATCGTTCATGACCCGTTCGGACAGGTCCGCCGGGATGATCCGGCTGGTCAGCTGCCCGGAGGCGGTGGGGGCCACATAGATGTTCTCATCGCCCGGGAAGGGCATCAGCACGAAGTCGCGCACCACGCTGGCCCCGTCGCCTCCAGGGTGCTTAGCGTGCTGTTGACCAGCGACTGGGTGGAGACCCGGTCGGTGGTGGCCGCGGATTCGAAGATGGACCGGGCCTGGGTCAGCCCGCGCTCGGACTCGGTGGCGACCTGGTTGAAGCGCTCGGTGAACAGGGTGCTGGCGATCTGGTTGGACAGGAACGCCCCGGCCGCCAGCAGCGCCAGGGAGGAAAACAGCAGCGTGGAGGCCACGGTGCGGTACATCAGGTGGCGGTTCCAGCGTCGGCGCACCGCCGCCAGCGGACGGCGCAGCCACAGCCGCAGCCGGTAGAAGGGTGGGGCCTTGGGAACCGCCGAGTCGCGCACGTCGACCGGGACAAGTTCGCTTCCGGTCGTGGTGCGCTGACTCAACTTGCCGATCCCGCCTTGTAGCCGACGCCGCGCACGGTCTGGATGATCGTGGGCTTCTCCGGGTCCTTCTCAATCTTCGACCGCAGCCGCTGCACGTGCACGTTCACCAGCCGGGTGTCCGCCGCATGGCGGTAGCCCCACACGGCCTCCAGCAGCTGTTCGCGGCTGAAGACCTGCCAGGGCTTGCGGGCCATGGTGACCAGCAGGTCAAATTCCAGGGGGGTCAGCGACAGCACGCTCTGCCCGCGGGTGACCCGGTGGCCGGCCACGTCGATGGTCACATCGGCCACGTTCAGCATTTCCGGGGCGTGGGTTTCGGCCGGGCGCAGCCGGCCCGCACCCGGGCGACCAGTTCGGCCGGCTTGAAGGGCTTGGGCACGTAGTCATCGGCCCCGGACTCCAGCCCGCGCACCACGTCGGCGGTGTCGGACTTGGCGGTGAGCATCACGATGGGCACATCGGATTCGCCGCGGATCTGCTTGCACACCTCAATGCCGTCGATGCCCGGCAGCATCAGATCCAGCAGGACCAGGTCGGGGTTCGCCTCGCGGAAGGCCTCCAGCGCGCCGGAACCGTCGTAGCAGAACACCGGGTCGAACCCGTCGTTTTGCAGCACGATGCCGATCATCTCCGACAGCGCCTCATCGTCATCGACGACCAGGATCTTAGCCTTCATACATTTCCCCCTGAATAGCGACAAGCCGGCTACTGGCGCGGCCCAGCGAAACGGCAGGCAGCAAACTTACCCGCTGCTCTTTAAGATACATGAGTTCCGGGGCCTTTCTCCCGGTCAGGGCGCACCCCGGGCGTGTACTCCCGGGTGCGGGCTTAGGCGTCCACACGGGTCTGCTCCAGCGCCTGGGCGTACCCGGTCAGCGCCTGCAGGCAGCTGATCACCTCGGCGGCCCCGGAGGCGGAGAAGTCCCCGCGCGGCATCAGGCGCAGCGCCCCGAGCCGCT
>NZ_BAXF01000334.1:0-2425 GCF_001310435.1 Arthrobacter sp. JCM 19049
CCTTCTCCGGCGGGGTGGAGGGCCCGATCCAGGCGAACACGGCACCCATGCCCAGGCCCATGGCAGAGGCCATCAGCAGGAAGGTGATGCCGGTCAGGATGCCCTCCGGGGGCTGCATGCCCACGATGTAGGCCAGCGAGACGATCCCGGCCAGGGAGATCAGGCGATCAGCTTCGGACCGAACTTGTCCGCCAGCACGCCGCCGATCGGCCGGGCAATCACCGCGGCCACCGCAAACAGGGCGGTGCGGGCGCCGGCCCCCACCGGGTCCACGTCATCGGGGTAGATGGTGACCAGGTATTTGGGCAGGAAGGTGGAAAACGCGACGAACCCGCCGAACACGATGCCGTACAGGAAGGACATCTCCCAGGTGATCGGCAGCTTCAGCGTGTCGATCAGCTTCGGCAGCAGCGGCTGGCGGTTCGGGGTCCAGGCCGGGGATTCGCGCATGAAGAACCACACGGCCGCGGCGCTGAGCACCAGCAGGCCGGCAATGAACAGGTGGGTTTCGAAGTAGCCGAGCTGGCGCAGCAGCCGGGGGGTGAAGAACGCGGACACCGCGGTGCCGATCATGCCCATGCCGAACACGCCGTTGGCAAAACCGCGTCGGCGCGGCTCGTACCAGGCGCTGGCGAAGGGCACCCCGACCGCGAAGATGGTGCCGGCGATGCCAAGTAGGTGCCCGAGGCGATCAGCAGCGCGAAGCTGCCCAGCGTTCCGGCCAGCGCCACCAGCAGCACGGCCGGCACTGAGGCCAGCAGCACCACGGTGAACATCTTCCTGGCCCCGAAGCGGTCGGTCAACGAACCGATCACGATGCGCCCCAGCGCACCGACCAGCACCGGGGTGGCCAGCATCAGGGAAATCTGCCCTCGCCCAGCTTCATCAGCTCCGCGTAGTGGGTTTGAATCGGGGAAATCAGCATCCAGGCCCAGAAACCCACGGCGCTGGCGAGCGTGGCCAGCAGCAGCTGCGGGAATTGCCCACGCAGCTCCGGGGACGTCTGCGCGGGTTGTGCTGGGGACTTCTGGCTCATGGTTTTCCTCCACCGTAACCGTCAGGTGCTGCACTACCACTTGTTGTGCACACTATCCGCTCAAACGCCAACGCGCTAGTGAAACAAACATTTTTATCTAGGGAATGTGCAATCTCACTTCCAGTGACACCCGGGGAAGAACCCTTGCATCTATCGAGACAAAGGACGAAGCTTGAGTCAAGCGTCACAGTTGGGAGTCACTGTCATGACCGAAAGGCCAAACCACACAACACCGGCCACCGACGGACCACTGGCCGATTCGCTGCTGACCATGGGCAAGTACCTGCGCCGCGGGGAAACCAGCCAGGATCTGCGGGCGATGTTCCTCTCCGGAGGACGCCAGGGTGATGTCTTCTACCGCGACCGATGGTCGCACGACAAGGTGGTGCGCTCCACCCACGGGGTGAACTGCACCGGATCATGCTCCTGGAAGGTCTACGTCAAGGACGGGATCATCACCTGGGAAACGCAGCAGACCGACTACCCGTCGGTGGGCCCGGACTCCCCCGAATATGAACCGCGCGGCTGTCCGCGCGGCGCCGCCTTCAGCTGGTACACCTACTCGCCCACCCGGGTGCGCTACCCGTACATCCGCGACGTGCTGGCCGAACTGTACCGGGCGGCGAAGGCCGAACACCCCGACCCGGTGGACGCCTGGGCCTCGATCGTGGAGGACCCGGTCAAGGCCAAGCGCTACAAGCAGGCCCGCGGCAAGGGCGGGCTGATCCGCACCACCTGGACGAGTCGATGGAGATCGCCGCGGCCGCCCAGGTGTACTCGGTCAAGAAGTACGGCCCGGACCGGATCGCCGGGTTCTCCCCGATCCCGGCGATGTCGATGGTCTCCCACGGGGCGGGATCACGCTACCTGAACCTGGTGGGCGGGACCATGCTCTCCTTCTACGACTGGTACGCCGACCTGCCGGTGGCCAGCCCCCAGGTGTTCGGGGACCAGACCGACGTGCCGGAATCCGCGGACTGGTGGAACGCCGGCTACCTGATCATGTGGGGCTCGAACGTGCCGGTGACCCGCACCCCGGACGCGCACTTCATGGCCGAGGCGCGCTACCGCGGCCAGAAGGTCGTCACCGTCTCCCCCGACTACACCGACAACACCAAGTTCGCCGACGAATGGGTGGCCCTGCACCCGGGCACGGACGCCGCGCTGGGCATGGCCATGGGCCACGTGATCCTCAACGAGCACTACGTGGCCAAGCGCACCGCCCCCTTCCAGGACTACATGCGCCGCTACACCGACTCCCCGTTCCTGGTGGAAATCGATGAAGCCAACGGGCTGCCGGTGCCGGGCAAGTTCCTCACCGCCGCGGATCTGGGCGGGCAGGCCGCCGGTGCCGCCAACGCCGAGTTCAAGCCGGTGCTGCTGGACGCC
>NZ_BAXF01000335.1:0-2419 GCF_001310435.1 Arthrobacter sp. JCM 19049
CGCCGCGGCCGAGGTCATGGCGCAGGAGGGAACCCCCATGGATGACCACCGCGCCAGCTCAAACTACCGCAAGGCCATGCTCGGCTCCTCCCTGGAGCGCTTCTTTGCCCAGCAGCTTGGCCGCACCCCAGCTTTGAAGGGAGAGCACCACTCATGAGCCAGCTATCGCAGCGCCCCACCGGGGCCATTGTCGGCGAAAGCCACCCGCACGAATCCGCTCTCGCGCACGTGACCGGCACCGCCCTGTACACCGATGACCTGTACCAGCGGATGGTCGGCGTGCTGCACGCCTACCCGGTGCGGTCCACCCATGCCCACGCCCGAATCCTGAGGCTGGACCACACCCCGGCCCTGAAGGTCCCGGGTGTGGTCAGGGTCATCACCGCGGCGGACATCCCCGGGGTGAACGATCAGGGCACGAAGCATGACGAGCCGATGATCCCACCCGAAGAAGTCATGTTCTACGGCCAGGCGGTGGCCTGGGTTCTCGGTGAAGACCTGGAGGCCGCCAAGGCCGGGGCCGCCGCCGTTGCGGTGGACTACGAGCCGCTGCCCTCGCTGATCACGCTGTCCGAGGCGATTGCCGCCGAAAGCTTCCATGGCATCCAACCGGTGATCAACAAGGGTGAGCCCGGGGCCGCGCTGGCGGAGGCGGCACACGTGTTCGAGGGGGACTTTGAGTTCTCCGGGCAGGAACACTTCTACCTGGAAACCCAGAACTCGCTGGCCTACGTGGATGAGGGCGGGCAGCTGATGATCCAGTCCTCCACCCAGCACCCCACCGAAACCCAGGACATCGTCTCGCACGTGCTGGATCTGCCGGCCCACCAGATCACCGTTCAGGTGCTGCGCATGGGCGGGGCGTTCGGCGGGAAGGAAATGCAGTCCCACGGCTATGCGGCCCTGGCCGGGCTGGGGGCGCTGCTCACCGGCCGGCCGGTGCGGGTGCGCCTGGACCGCACCCTGGACATGACCATGACCGGCAAACGCCACGGCTTCTACGCCAGCTGGAAGATTGGGTTCGACCAGGACGGCCGGATCCTGGGGCTGGATGCCACTCTGACCTCCGATGGCGGGTGGAGCCTGGACATGTCCGAACCGGTGCTCACCCGCGCGCTGTGCCACATCGACAATGCCTACTGGATCCCGAACATCCGGGTGCACGGGCGGGTGGCCAAATGCCACAAGACCTCCCAAACCGCGTTCCGCGGCTTCGGCGGGCCGCAGGGCATGCTCATCATGGAAGACATCCTGGGCCGGGTGGCACCGCAGCTGGGGATCCCGGCGCGTGAGCTGCGCCGGCGAAACTTCTACACCCAGGGGCAGGACACCCCCTACTACCAGCCGGTGCGCCACGCCGAGCGCATCGACGCCGTGTGGCAGCAGGTACTCGACGAGGCAGATATCGTCCGCCGGGAAAAGGAAATCGCCGAATTCAATGCCGGCACTGAGCACACCAAGCGTGCGTTGGCGCTGACCCCGGTCAAGTTCGGGATCTCCTTCAACCTCACCGCCTTCAACCAGGGCGGGGCCCTGGTGCTGGTCTACAAGGACGGTACCGTGCTGGTGAACCACGGCGGCACCGAGATGGGCCAGGGCCTGCACCAAAAGATCCTGCAGGTCGCCGCGACCAGCCTGGGGGTGCCGCTATCCACGGTGCGCATCGCCGCGACCCGCACCGACAAGGTGCCCAACACCTCGGCCACCGCAGCCAGCTCCGGCAGCGACCTGAACGGCGGGGCGGTGAAGGACGCCTGTGAACAGATCCAGGCCCGGCTGGCGCAGGTCGCCGCCGTGCAGTTGGGCGTGCCGGCCCATGAGGTCCGCTTCCAGGGCGGGATCATCACCGGCCTGAGCACCAAGAAAACCCTGGAATGGGGCGAACTGGTGCGCACCGCCTACTTCCAGCGCATCCAGCTCTCCGCCGCCGGCTTCTACCGCACGGAGGGGCTGCACTGGGACCTGGGCGCGATGCGCGGGGAGCCATTCAAGTACTTCGCCTGCGGGGCCGCCGCCACCGAGGTGGAGGTCAGCCGCTTCGACGGCTCCTACACGGTGCGCCGCGTGGACATCGTGCACGACGTGGGGGACTCGCTCTCCCCGATGATCGACGTGGGACAGATTGAGGGTGGGTTCGTGCAGGGCCTGGTTGGCTCACCCTGGAGGACCTGCGCTGGGACACCAGCGACCGGCCCACCCGGGGCCGGCTGGCCACCCAGGCGGCCAGCACCTACAAGATCCCCAGCTTCTCCGAAATGCCCGAGACCTTCAATGTGGCCCTGCTGGACAAGGCCCACGAGGAAGGGGCGGTCTACGGCTCCAAGGCGGTGGGTGAACCGCCGTTCATGCTCGCCTTCTCCGTGCGGGAGGCGCTGCGCCAGGCGGTCGCGGCCTTTGCCGCTGCCGGAACCGGGGTGCA
>NZ_BAXF01000336.1:0-2411 GCF_001310435.1 Arthrobacter sp. JCM 19049
CGCCGCCTGTCCGAGGTGCGGCGCACCGTGAAGGACGCCGGCGGGCTGGTGATCGCCACCGACATCGATGACGCCAAGGCCTACGCGCAGCAGCTGGAGGCAATCTGCGGGCAGAAGGTCACCACGATCCTCTCCGATGACCCCACCGCCTCGCAGAAGATCGATGAGTTCTCCGAAGGCGACTCACGCTGGATGGTCGCGGTGCGCATGGTATCCGAGGGAGTGGACGTGCCCCGGCTGTGCGTGGGCGTGTACGCCACCTCGACCTCGACCCCGCTGTTCTTCGCCCAGGCCGTCGGCCGCTTCGTGCGAAGCCGCAAGCGCGGTGAAGTGGCCAGCGTGTTCCTGCCCTCCGTGCCGATCCTGATGGCCCTGGCCAACGAGATGGAGGTCGAACGCGACCACGCGCTGGACCGCGAAGGCTCCAAGGTGGAGGACGGGCTGGATGACGCGGCCCTGGAGGAAGCCAACCGTGAGGAGAAGGCCAGCGACGAGCTGGTGCGCAACAAGTTCGAGGCGCTGAACTCCCAGGCTCATTCGACCGCGTGCTCTTTGATGGCGGCGAGTTCGGCACCGGCGCGGACATCGGCAGCGATGAGGAGCTCGGCTTCCTGGGGATCCCCGGGCTGCTGGAGCCCGAACAGGTCTCGGCGCTGCTGCGCGAACAGCAGAGCAAGCAGATCAAGGGCGGGGCCTCCAAACCGGCTCCGGTTTCCGACCACCGCCAGCTGATGGACCTGCGCAGTCAGCTGTCCAAGAACGTTTCGGCGTGGGCGGCGCGCACCGGCACCCCGCACGCGCAGATCCACACGAAGCTGCGCAGCGTCTGCGGTGGACCGGCTGTGCCGCAGGCCAACGCGGACCAGTTGAGGGCCCGCATTGAGAAGCTGCAGGACTGGTTCGTCGGGCGCAAGTAGCCAGCGGTGACCGCAGTCCTGGTAGGAGCGGAACACCGCACCCAAACCAAAGAGGAAGAGGCCGCCACGGCGGCCTCTTCCTCTTTGTCAATGTTCGTGTTCGGACCCGGTTTCTAGCCCAGGGTCAGTACGGTGACTCCGGATTCACGCAGTTCGCTGTACAGGCTCGGCAGGTTCTCGGGGGAGACCGCCGCGGTCAGCGGGGTAATCACGGTGGTGGCGAAGCTGCCTTGGCCGCATCCAGCGCGGTGGCGCGCACGCAGTGGTCGGTGGCGATGCCCACCACGTCCACTGCGGTTACCTGCCGCTGCTTCAGCCAGTCCTTCAGCAGTGGACCGGATTCGTCCTCCAGATCCGCGGCCGGATTCAGCAGTCGGGCCTCGAAGCCCGAATAGCCATCCGAATACCGGCCCTTGGCGAAGTGGCCGTCCACCTCCAGGTCGGCGATCTGCGGATGCAGGGCGGCCCCGGGAGTCCCGGCCACGCAATGCACCGGCCAGGTGTCCACGTAGTTCGGGTTCTTAGAGAAATGCCTGCCCGGATCGATGTGCCAGTCCTGGGTGGTGGCGATCGCCGTGTAGGAGTCGCGGCGTTCGGCCACATCCGCGGCAATGGCCGAGGCAACGGCATTGCCGCCCTTCACGCCCAGCGGGCCGCCTTCGCAGAAGTCCGGTTGTACGTCAATGATCAGCAGTGCGCGGGACATAGTGCTTCCTATTCATTCACGAGGATCGTGGGGATCACCGGTTCACCGCGCTGCAGTTTGCGGGCGATGCCTGGCATCTCCTGGATCGAGGCGTGGTGCCGCTGGCGGGCCAGCTGCACGCCGGAGGCTGAGACATACTTTTCGTCAATCTCACCATGCGTGACCAGCGGGACGGTTAGCAAGCGTTCCGGGCCTTCGGTGGTGTGTTCACCCAGTACAACGATCTCGTTGACCGCACGGTTCCGCTCATTGAGCTGACGCACGCCGCTCTTGCGTCCGCCGGTGCTGGCCTTGTTGGTGGCGGCCTTGGCCACCGGGATCCATTCGCCGGAGGTGTCCTGACGGGCCACCAGCTTGTAGACCATGGAGGCGGTGGGGTGCCCGGAACCGGTGACCAGTGCGGTGCCCACCCCGTAGGAGTCCACCGGGGCGCTGGCCAGGGCGGCGATCGCATACTCGTCCAGGTCGCTGGTAACGGTGATCTTGGTGTTCCAGTTGCCCAGGTCATCGAGCAGCTCGCGCACCCAGGTGGCCTGCTGGACCAGATCCCCGGAGTCCAGCCGGACCGCACCCAGTTCGGCGCCGGCGACCTCCACCGCGGTGCGCACTCCCTGCTCGACGTCGTAGGTGTCCACCAGCAACGTGGTGTCCACGCCCAGGGCATCGACCTGTGCCTGGAACGCCTCGCGTTCGCTTTCATGCAGCAGGGTGAAGGAGTGGGCGCTGGTGCCCACGGTCGGGATGTCGTAGCGTGCCCCGGCCTCCAGGTTGGAGGTGGAGTCAAACCC
>NZ_BAXF01000337.1:0-2410 GCF_001310435.1 Arthrobacter sp. JCM 19049
GCTGCGATGATCCGTCCCCCGGCGTCCCCGCCGGCAGGGCCCAGGTCGATTACCCAGTCCGCGGCCGCGACCACGTCCAGGTGGTGTTCGACCACCACCACGGTGTTGCCCTGCTCCACCAGCCGGTGCAGCTGCGCCACCAGCAGCTGCACGTCGGCCGGGTGCAGACCCGTGGTCGGCTCATCAAGCAGATACAGGGTGTGCCCGCGCCGGGCGCGTTGCAGCTCGGTGGCCAGTTTGATGCGCTGGGCTTCCCCGCCGGAGAGTTCGGTGGCCGGCTGCCCCAGGCTGAGGTACCCCAGCCCCACTTCCTGCAGGGTTGCCAGCGCCCGGGCGGCGGCCGGGATTTGGTGCAGGAATTCTGCGGCCTCGTCCACGCTCATCGCCAGCACTTCGGCAATGTTCTTCGGCTGCGCGCCGTCCGTCGGCTGGTAGGTCACCTCCAGGGTCTGCGGGTTGTACCGGGCCCCGTGGCAGGTGGGGCACGGTCCGTAGGTGCCGGGCAGGAAGAGCAGCTCGATTTCCAGGTAGCCCTCCCCCTGGCAGGTTTCGCAGCGCCCGCCGGCCACGTTGAAGGAGAACCGGCCGGCTCCGTAGCCGCGTTCCCGCGCCAGCTGGGTGTCGGCGAACGTCTTGCGCACCGCATCGAACAGGCCGGTGTAGGTGGCCAGGTTGGAGCGCGGGGTGCGCCCAATAGGTTTTTGATCCATGACCACGCAGCGGTTCAGGGCCTCGGCGCCCAGCACCCGACGGACCTGTGCGGTGGCTTCCTCGGAAGGCTCGGCGTTCGTTGGGCTGGCGGGGGCGGTGCGCAGCTGGCCCTGCACGGATTGGGCCAGGGCGTGGGAGACCAGGGAGGACTTGCCCGAACCGGACACCCCGGTCACCGCGGTGAAGACCCCCAACGGGAAACGGGCCTGCAGATCCACCAGGTTGTGCAGGTTCACCCCCTGCAGTTCCAGCCAGCCGCTGGCCTGCCGTATCTGGTGGTCGGGGGCCAGGGGCGGGGTCAGGAAGCGGCGGGTCACCGAGGACTGAACTTCCTGCAGCCCGGGCACCGGGCCACTGTAGAGGACTTGTCCCCCGTTGCGTCCGGCCCGCGGGCCGACATCCACGATCCAGTCGGCGGCGGCGACCACATCCATGTTGTGCTCCACCACGAACACCGAGTTTCCGGCCTCCTTCAGCGAACCGAGCACCTGGATCAGCGGCTGCGCGTCGGCCGGGTGCAATCCCGCGGAGGGTTCATCCAGCACGTAGATCACCCCGAACAGGCCCGAGCGCAACTGGGTGGCGATGCGCAGGCGCTGCATCTCCCCGGGGAAAGGGTGGGGGTGGCCCGGTTCAGGCTCAGGTAGCCCAACCCCAGGTCCAGCAGCACCTGGATGCGGGCGCGCAGGTCCGTACCGATGGTCTGGGCGACCTGCTGCTCGGCGGCGGTGGCCTGCTGCTGGGGTTGATAGGTATCAAGCAGTTCGGCCAGCTCGGTGAGCGAGGCCGCGTTGAACTCGGCAATGGTGCGCTCTGCGAAGCGCACCGCGAGGGACTCCTGGCGGAACCCGGTGCCCCCGCACAGCGGGCAGGGCCCGGTCTTCAGGAAGCGCAGGGCCTTGGCCCGCATGGTTTCACTCTTGGACTCGGCACCGTGTGCAGCACATAGCGTTTGGCGCTCCAGAACCGGCCCTTGTACGGCTTTTCGATGCGGTCCCGTTCCGGGGTCACCTCCACCACCGGCTGCTCGTCGGTGAACAGCAGCCAGTCCCGGTCCTTGCGGGCCAGCTGCCCGAAGGGCTTGTCCACGTCATAACCCAGGTGGCTGGCCACGTCGCGCAGGTTCTTGCCCTGCCAGGCCCCGGGCCAGGCGGCGATCGCGCCCTGCCGGATGCTCAGGGACGGGTCGGGCACCAGCAGCTCCTCGCTGACCGTGTGGGCCTGGCCCCAGCCCGTGGCATTGCGGGCAGGCACCGACCGCGGTGTTCGGGGAGAACGCGTCCGAATCCAGCGCGCCGCACCCGGCGGGTAGCTGCCGGCCCGGGAGAAGAGCATGCGCACCGAATTGGACAGGGTGGTCAGGGTGCCCACGCTGGAGCGGGAGCTGGAACCGGCGCGACGCTGCTGCAGCGCCACCGCCGGGGGCAGACCTGAAATGTACTCGACCTTCGGGGTGTGCCCCTGGGAAATCAGCCGGCGCGCGTAGGGGGCCACGGATTCCAGGAAGCGGCGCTGGGCCTCGGCGAAGATGGTGCCAAACGCGAGCGAGGACTTGCCCGAACCGGAGACCCCGGTGAACGCCACGATCGCATCCCGCGGGATGCGCACCTCCACGTTCTGCAGGTTGTTCTCACCCGCCCCGCGCACGTGCACGAACCCGTCCTGCCCGGCCGTGGCGCCGGGCGCCGGCAGTCCGGGA
>NZ_BAXF01000338.1:0-2400 GCF_001310435.1 Arthrobacter sp. JCM 19049
GGCGCACCGTGGTGGACCGGTCATCCTGCACCGTGCGCTCAACACCCACCCCAGGGCGGCCAGCGCGTCCAGCATCAGCTCGCTGTCGCGGCTGATCAGCGTGTTGTGGATCGTGCACTGCCCGTCGGCCAGGGCGGCGAGCACCAGATAGCGGTTGGTCAGGGACTTGGAGGCGGGCACCAGCACGGTCGCGTTGATCGGTTCGGTTACGGACGGGGCATCCCACATCGGGTGGTCGCTGACATGAGCCGGCACGTGTTCTTCGCACTTCCTTCGCTTGGTTTCCAGGCCCGGTCCCCAGGTGACAGGCCCTAGCAGAATCCTACCGTGGGCACCGGGAATTATCCGGTCTGGGCGGGTGTTGGAATGAGTGTGACGAGACTGGAAGGAACCATGGGAACAACTGCAAGTGCCCCCTCGGCCGTCGCGGTCCTGCCCCGACCGGCCGGTGAGCGCGTAGACTGGGCGATGATGACGGAAAATACTTTGGGTTCCGGCGTGCCCGATCCCGCTCAGGAAACCGACGAGCAGCGCCGCGAGCGTTTGAGCGCGACGCGATGCAATACGTCGACCAGTTGTATTCGGCGGCCCTGCGCATGGCGCGCAACCCGGCGGACGCCGAGGACCTGGTGCAGGAGGCCTACACGAAGGCGTTCTCCGCGTTCCACCAGTACAAACCGGGAACCAACCTCAAGGCCTGGCTCTACCGGATTCTGACCAACACGTACATCAACCTGTACCGCAAGCGCCAGCGCGAACCCCAGCGCACCAGCACGGACACCGTCGAGGACTGGCAGATGGCCCAGGCCGCGGACCACACGCCCACGGGGCTGCGTTCGGCGGAGGTCGAGGCGCTGGACCGGCTGCCGGATTCCGATGTGAAGGCCGCGCTGCAGGCGATCGGCGAGGATTTCCGCCTGGCCGTCTACTTTGTGGACGTGGAGGGCTTCAGCTACAAGGAAGCCGCCGAGATCCTCGGGGTGCCCATCGGCACGGTGATGTCGCGATTGCATCGGGGACGGAAGAACTTGCGCGAGTTGTTGGCTGACTACGCCAAGGATCGGGGAATGCCCGCGGCGGTATCCCACTCCAAGGCCAAGGGAGCGGAGAAGTAGAAATGGATTGCTATTCACTGGGCGACTGTGCTGATTCCCGGCTGGTGCGCATCTACAACTATCTCGATGGCGCGCTGACCCTGGAGGACATCAAAGAGGTCAAGCGGCACCTGGAGCACTGCCCGGAATGCACCGAGCAGTACGACCTGGAGTGCATCATCCGATCGGTGGTGCGCCGCAGCTGCCAGGAGCACGCCCCGAGCCAGCTGAAGGAAAAGATCATGGTGCGCATCTCGCAGATCCGGGTCGAATCCGGGCACTAGCCGCGGCCTTGCGCCCCACGGGAACACCACAACTGCATACGGTTCGGTACCCACCGGTTTGCCCGGTGCCTACCACCACGACGCACCCAGCCGTCGACACCAGCACTCCGGCCGATCGGCCGGCACACCGGTGTCGGCGGCTGGTGCTATGCGGGGCGGAGATAACGCGCATCGCCCGGGCGGAGTTTGACCTGCCGGGCTTTGCTGCCTCGGGCCAGGGGAGAACGCCGTCGGGCGAAGAGCGGGCAGGAGGCCGGTGCAGGGGCAGGATAAAGAAATCCCCGCAGGGCACCGGGAAAATCTGGTGCGCTGCGGGGATCATCCATATCAGCTTATGCGTTGGGGCGCTTGCCGTGGTTTGCTGAACGCTTACGGCGGTCCTTACGCTTACGTGCGCGCTTCGACATAGTGCCTCCTTAGATAGGGATTGCGATACCGCCGCCAGTAGGCGGTGGTCCGGCAACCATTGTTTCACATGCGGGAGGGCTTTGTCGTTTGTGGCGTGCCACACGCGCGTCGTGTCAGTGGGGCACAGTGCCGTGCTGCGCGGGGATGTGACCAAGCGCGCCAAGAGATGCACGGCCAGATCCCGGGCGGGCGGCTTAGCCTTCGCTTGGCTCGGGAAGCTCCATCCAGTTGTACCAGCCGCGGTGCAGCACCAGCCACGCCATCAGCCCGTAGCCGGCCTGTCCGGGCACCCCGCCGTTGGCGGTGAGGTCCGCGCGCCACTGGGTGTGGGCGCGCAGCGGGGTGAATGTGTCGATGTAGTGGTGGTTGCGCCGCAGGGCCACATCCGAGTAGACGCGGTTCAGTTCGGCGACCCGTTCGTTGCGGGCGTCGTCCAGCCCAGGGGCGGGACCCACCAGCAGCGCCTTGATCGACATCTGGCTGGCGGAGTCCAGGATGTTGGCCAGGTTCAGCCGGCTGCGGGCGGTGGAGACCTCAAGGTCAACGTCCCGGTCGGACAGGGCGATCACCAGCCGGTTCTCGACCCGGTCGCCAAAGCGCCGGGTCGCCTCGCC
>NZ_BAXF01000339.1:0-2398 GCF_001310435.1 Arthrobacter sp. JCM 19049
CCGCCCGCGGCTGGGGCATCAACGACGAGAGCTGCGTGGTGGTGTACGACGATGCCGGGGCGATGGCCGCCGCCCGCGCCTGGTGGCTGTTGCGCCACGCCGGCTTCACGAAGGTCGCGGTGCTCGACGGGGGACTGCAGGCCTGGCGGGACGCGAAGTACATCCTCTCCTCCGAGGTGCCCAAGGTGGAGCCGGGCACCGTGAGCCTGTCCTGGAATCAGATGCCGGTGCTGGAAATGCAGGAGCTGGCCGGGTTCGACGGGGTGCTGATCGATTCGCGCGCCACCGCCCGCTACCTGGGGTTGGAAGAACCCCTGGACCCGGTGGCCGGGCACATCCCCGGGGCGCTGAACCGTCCCACCACCGAGAACCTGGACGATGCCGCCCGCTTCCGCCAGCCCGAGCAGCTGCGCGCGGGCTTTGCCAAGCTCGGGCTGGAACCCTCTGGCCGGGCAGCCGCCGCCTACTGCGGTTCCGGGATCACCGCCGCGCACCAGATCCTGGCCCTGCACGAAGCCGGGATCGACGCGGCGCTCTACCCGGGGTCCTGGTCGCAGTACAGCTCCTACCCGCAAAACGACGTGGCAACCAGCGACGAAACCCACCGCCACTAGGGCGGCACGGCGCACAGCTGACCCCGCCACACCGCACAACCCCGGCCGCTGCCGGGCGACCACTGAAAGGCGCACATGAGCACCCTGTTTACCAAGATCATCGAAGGCGAGATCCCCGGCCGCTTCATCTGGAAGGACGAGCAGTGCGTTGCCTTCCTCACCATTGGACCGATCACCGACGGCCACACCCTGGTCGTTCCGCGCGAGGAGATCGACGAGTTCACTGACGCCTCCGACGAGCTGATGGCGCACCTGATGAAGGTCGCCGGGAACATCGGCCGGGCCCAGAAGCGCGTCTTCAATTCCGCCCGCGCCGGGATCATGATCGCCGGGTTCGAGGTGCCGCACCTGCACGTTCACGTGTGGCCGACGAACTCGTTGGCTGACTTCGACCTGGGCCGGGTGGATGAGAACCCGGATCCGGCCAAGATGGACGCGAATGCGCAGAAGCTGCGCGCGGCGCTGAAGGAAGACGGACACACCCACATTCCCGACGCCTGATTATTCGATCGCAGCGACCACGGCGCGCACCTGATTTCCGCGGCCCCGCCGGGGCCGGACGGAACCGGGTGCGCGCCGTTGCGCATTCAGTGCTGCGCGACTCTTTCCAGCACAGCGGGAGGTCGTCAGCGACGGCGAGTGATGCCGGCATCGCGTGTTCGCCCTGGTCTTTCCAATCCGGGGGAGGGAAGACCTAGCGCCGAACGAGCTTTGCGGTGATGGCGGCATGCGGACGCACATCGGGGTCGGTGCGCGTGCTCAGGTCTATTACCGAGAAACCGGCATCGGCCAGCACGTCGATCATGCTGTCCGCGGGCCAGCGGTAGGCCCGGACGACCTGATGGGGGAAGGCCTCAATGCGATCGCCGTCGAAGAACCCGAGCATGAGCGTTCCCTGCGGCCGCAGGACGCGCGCGAATTCCCGCAGTATCGCCGGTACGGTGTCAGGGGCGCAGTGGATCGTGGAATACCAGGAGAGCAACCCTGCCATCGAGCCATCCATGAAACCCAACGAGGCCAGATCCGCGTTCATGAAGCGTTGTTGAGGAAAACGCGATCGGGCGATGTCCAGGAACTCGTCGACGAAATCCACGCCGATCACGTCGGCACCCCGATCCGCCAGAAACTGCGTCCAATGACCCGGGCCGCAACCAACATCGGCGATCGGCCCCACAATGCTCCGTGCCCAGCCGGCGATGTCTTCCTGATCCTGCGGAGCCATCTGACTCATTGAGCCAAGCACCTCGGAGTATTCGGCTGCCCGTGCCGCATAGGACTGGCGGACATCATTGGTTAGCATGGCTTTCAAAATATCATCGCCGTGGACGGTGAGCACGTCGTTTTGCGAGCGTTGCCGAATACTCTAGCTGTCGGCTGCTTTAGGTGGGGTGGCCGCTGGCGGGTCCTGCCCAGGACCCGGCCCGGTCCTCGACCCCCGACGACGACTGCTGTTGCGTTTGGTGGCATCCGGTGGCGGGCCGTCCGGCTTTGGCGGGTTCGTCTGACCCGGGACTGGTTTTTGTTCCGGTGGCTTTTGCCGGGCTGGTTGCTGCCCTGGTTTGGAAGGGTCTTCCCAACTGGCGAACCAGTACCGGTTACGCCGCGGGGTCTGGGAAGGATCCAGGTGCTTGGGCAACACCACATGCGGCAACCCGTTCACATCAACGATCTTGAACTTCCCGGCATGATAGTCATCATGCTCCCGGGGACACAACAGGCCACCTTCACCCACACTGGTGCCACACCCTCCGGCCCAGCCCCCGTTCTTCCAATGGTGGGCCTCA
>NZ_BAXF01000340.1:0-2383 GCF_001310435.1 Arthrobacter sp. JCM 19049
ATCCGTAGTGGTCTGACGTATCAGTTATCCGACCGGGATCCGGAAGAGACCCAGGAATGGTTGGATTCCTTTGACCAGCTGGTCGAGTCGCAGGGCACCGAGCGGGCCCAGTTCATTATCCGGTCGTTGTTGCAGCGGGCCGGGGCGAAGTCGGTGGGCGTGCCGATGGTCACGACCACTGATTATGTGAACACGATCCCGGTGGATCAGGAGCCGGTGTTCCCCGGGGACGAGGCGATCGAGCGCCGGTACCGGGCGTACATGCGCTGGAACGCGGCGATCATGGTGCATCGTGGCCAGCACCCGGATATCGGGGTGGGTGGCATATTTCCACCTATGCCGGGGCGGCGACGTTGTACGAGGTCGGGTTCAACCACTTCTTCCGTGGCCAGGACCATCCCGGGGGTGGGGACCAGATTTTCTTCCAGGGCCACGCCTCGCCGGGCATGTACGCGCGCGCGTTTTTGGAAGGTCGCCTTTCGGAGCAGGACATGGACGGTTTCCGGCAGGAGAAGTCGAAGCAGGGCCATGCCCTGCCCTCCTACCCGCACCCGCGCTCGATGCCGGAGTTTTGGCAGTTCCCGACCGTGTCGATGGGGTTGGGTCCGGCCAACGCGATTTACCAGGCCCAGTTGAACCGGTACCTGCACAACCGGGGCATCAAGGACACCAGTGATCAGCACGTGTGGGCGTTCTTGGGTGATGGTGAGATGGATGAGCCTGAATCGCGGGGATTCTTGCAGCTGGCGGCCAATGAGCGGTTGGATAACCTCACGTTCGTGATCAACTGCAACCTGCAGCGCCTGGACGGGCCGGTGCGGGGTAACGGGAAGATCATGCAGGAGCTGGAGGCGTTCTTCCGCGGGGCGGGCTGGAACGTGATCAAGGTGGTGTGGGGCCGTGAGTGGGATGCCCTGCTGGATGCCGATGACACCGGTGCGCTGGTGGAAGTGATGAACCAGACCCGGATGGGGATTACCAGACGTACAAGGCCGAGTCCGGCGCGTTCGTGCGTGAGCATTTCTTCGGTCAGCGCCCGGAAACCAAGGAACTGGTCAATCACCTGTCCGATGATGAGATCTGGAATTTGAAGCGTGGCGGGCATGACTACCACAAGGTGTATGCCGCGTATAAGGCCGCGACCGAGTTCAAGGGCAAGCCCACGGTGGTGCTGGCCAAGACGGTCAAGGGGTATGGTTTGGGCCCGCATTTCGAGGCCCGTAACGCGACCCACCAGATGAAGAAGCTGACCTTGGAGGACCTGAAGGGGTTCCGTGATCATTTGCGGATCCCGATCACCGATGAGCAGCTGGAAGCCGACCCGTACCT
Organism: Arthrobacter sp. JCM 19049; assembly: GCF_001310435.1. NCBI lineage: Bacteria > Bacillati > Actinomycetota > Actinomycetes > Micrococcales > Micrococcaceae > Arthrobacter > Arthrobacter sp. JCM 19049. Next base: position 1,330 of record NZ_BAXF01000340.1, read on the forward strand.
GCCCCCGTACTACCGTCCCCTCCCAGGACTCCGAGGAGCACCAGTACCTGATGGACCGGCGGGCCGAGCTGGGCGGGTTTTTGCCCGAACGCCGCCCGCACGCCGAGACCCGGATCAGCCTGCCTGGGCAGAAGTCCTATGAGATCGCCAAGCGCGGGTCGGGCAAGCAGATGGCCGCGACCACGATGGCGTTCGTGCGTTTGCTCAAGGACTTGATGCGGGATAAGGACTTCGGGCACCGGATCGTGCCGATCGTGCCGGATGAGTCGCGCACGTTCGGGATGGACTCGTTCTTCCCCACCAAGAAGATCTATAACCCGGCCGGCAGAACTACCTGTCGGTGGACCGTGACCTGGTGCTGGCGTACAAGGAATCGGCCTCGGGGCAGTTGATCCATCCCGGGATCAACGAGGCCGGGGCGGTGGCCTCGTTCACCGCGGCCGGGACCTCGTATGCCACCCATGGTAAGCGTTGATCCCGATCTACGTGTTCTACTCGATGTTCGGGTTCCAGCGCACCGGGGACGCGTTCTGGGCGGCAGCGGATCAGATGACCCGCGGCTTCGTGATCGGCGCGACCGCTGGACGCACCACGCTGACCGGTGAGGGGCTGCAGCACGCTGATGGGCATTCCCCGCTGCTGGCGTTGACCAACCCGGCGGTGGTGGCCTACGACCCGGCCTACGGGTACGAGATCGGGCACATCATGCGTTCGGGCCTGGAGCGCATGTATGGCGGGGAACACCCGGATCCGAACGTGATGTACTACCTGACGGTGTACAACGAGCCGATCATCCAGCCGGCCGAGCCGGAAAACGTGGATGTTGAGGGGATCATCAAGGGCATTTACCTGCTCAAGGAAGCCTCGATTGACGGGCCGCGCGCCAGCTGCTGGCCTCGGGGGTCGCGGTGCCGTGGGCGTTGGAAGCCAGGACATCCTGGCCACCGAATGGGCAGTGTCTGCCGATGTGTGGTCGGTGACCTCGTGGAACGAGTTGGCCCGGGAAGGTCAGCACTGCGACCAGGTCATCATGGACGACCCGGGTGCTACGCGT
>NZ_BAXF01000341.1:0-2375 GCF_001310435.1 Arthrobacter sp. JCM 19049
CATCACCCTGCACCGTGACGGCGGCGCAGGCCCATGACGTGTACTCCGGCGTGCTCTTCGAGGCCCTGGGGTATTCCACGCTGGGTGCCGCCGCGCAGCGGCGGGCCGATGAGTCCATCGTGGTGGTCTCCGCGCTGTGGGGTGCCGTGGGTTTCGCCGACCGGATCCCGCCCTACCGGCTCTCGATGGGCGTGAAGCTCGAGCCGATGGGCAAGCTGGCCAGCTGGTGGAAGAAGCGCCTGACCCCGGTGCTGGACGCGCGCGCTGGGGATCAGCTGATCGTGGATGCGCGCTCGAGCACCTACGCGGCCGCCTATAAGCCGTCCAACGGCAACAGCGTGGCGGTCAACGTTTTCCAGCTGCGCAACGGGACGCCGAAGGTGGTGTCGCACTTCGCCAAGCACACCCGCGGTGAGGTCGCCCGCTTCCTGGTGGAACAGGAAACCGAGCCGGCCAACGCGCAGGAGCTGCTGGATTTGGCGAACACCCGGTGGGACGCGACCCTATCGGAGGACAAGAAGGGGCTGGCCCTGAACATCGTGCTGGCCGAGGACCACCAGTTCACGTCCCCGGCGAAGGCGCCGCCGGGGTGTAGCCCGGCCGAACTACTGCAGCTCGTCGGAATCGCTGGGACGCACGGCATCCCGCCGAATGGGTTCAGGCTCCGCACCCGCCTCATGAGTCGACTGCTTGTCGGTGGCCTCCTGGCGCCCCATCCAGTGCAGCGCCACTCCGATCGCGGTCAGCGTGGCGCCAAACGGGGTCAGGAACGACTGGGCGAACAAGAGGATCGCGCCCAACGTGTAGGTGATCAGCGGGTCATTGCTGTTCGGGCCAATGTTAAGCGCAACCGGCTGGAAGATGACCGGGGCAATGACGCTAAGCAGGATCCCGAGCACCACGGCCCCCAGTCCCACGACGATGAGCTTCTTGTGGATTGCCTTCATCGTTGAATGCCCCCTGCCGGTGCCTTCATTCGGCACCGCCTGCGTGCGGCGCCGAATTTCGTTGACCTTCAACCTAGGCCACTTGGCGCCGTCTGACAAGGGATGTTTCCCTGTTCGGGCGCTGTTTGACTCCCTTGGCCATGCCGCCGCCCAGCGGGCATCTACTGCGGGTCCTGTGCCACGAGTTCGACTTCGAAGCCCGCCGCGTCCTCCAGATAGGCGGCGCTGTGCTCGCTGCCACCGGCGAACGGGTGCCGGTCGGCGAAGAGCAGCGTGAATCCGTGTTTCAACGCGTCCTCGGTGACCTGATCGAACTCGGCGGCCGAAACGCTCAACGCCAGATGGTTCATCCCCGCAGCGCACCGCTGGTGCCGGCCGGGAAGCACGTCCGGCCCGGACTCCAGGACGATGTAGAACCCGTCCCGGCCGTAGCTCACCCCGTGCGCCCACTCGTCCAGCACGGTGCAGCCCAGTCGCTGCAGCAGCCATCCAGGCTGGCCTTTGACTGCTGAAGGTCCGCGACCCACAACTCCAGGTGATGCAGCACGGGTGCTCCAGCTCGTCGAGGGAAAGGGAATGATCAAGGGCTTCGAAAAGCCTGCCACACCCTACGGCGTGAGCACGAAATCCCACGGGTCGGTGTTGATTTGGGAGACTTCCACCTCGATGGCAAAGCCCAGGTCCCGCAACACGTTCTGCAGGGCACGGGCCGCGGCGGAGAGCCACACCCACTCCGAGGCGAAGTGGGAGACGTCAACCAGGTAGGGGTGCGAATCCCCGGCTGCTTCGCGGGCCTCGCTGGCCGGGTGGTGACGCAAATCGGCGGTGACGTACACGTCGGCGTCATGGGAGCGCACCGCTTCGAACAGCGAGTCCCCGGCTCCGCCGCACAGCGCGATCTTGCGCACGATGGCGTTGCGGTCCCCGGCCACCCGCACGCCGCCGGCCACGGCCGGCAGCACGGTGTAGACCCGTTCGGCGAAGTCCTGCAGGGTCATGGTCTTTTCCAGGTAGCCGACCCGGCCCAGGCCCTCCTCGGGCAGCCCGTCCTTCGAGACGACCAGCGGCACGCAGTCGCTGAGCCCAAACGCGTCGGCCAGGGCGTCGTTCACTCCCCCGATGGCGCTGTCCGCGTTGGTGTGGGCGGTCAGCAACGCACACCCGGATTCGATCAGCCGGGTGATGGCCTCGCCCTTGAAGCTGGTGCCGGCCACCTGGTTGACCGGCTTGAGCAGCAGCGGGTGGTGGGTGATCAGCAGGTCCGCGCCGCGCTCGATCGCGTCCTCGATGACCTGAAGGGTGGGATCCACCGCGAAGACGACCTTCTTGACGCTGGCGGTGGTGCGCCCGGCGACCAGGCCCACGGCGTCCCAGTCCTCGGCCAGCGACTGTGGCCACAGCTCCTCGGCGGCCTCCAGCACGGTGCCC
>NZ_BAXF01000342.1:0-2375 GCF_001310435.1 Arthrobacter sp. JCM 19049
CCTCCGGCAGGGGCTGGCCGTACCAGTCGCGGATCAGGGCGTGGGCAATGGAGACCCCGCGCGGGATCTGGATGCTGCCGGCGGCCAGTTCCCGGCCCAGTTCCGCCCGGGAGAACCAGCGCAGGTCCAGGATTTCCAGTCCGTCGGGCACCAGGTCGGTGGTTTGGGCGTGCGCCGTATAGCCAAGCATCAGCGAGCGCGGCAGCGGCCAGGGCTGGGAGCCGCGGTAGTGGCATTCATCAACGCGCACCCCGGATTCCTCGAAGACCTCGCGCCGCACCGCCGATTCGCAGGATTCCCCGGCCTCAACGAAGCCGGCCAGCACCGAGTACACGGCCGTGTTCCAGCGGGCGTTGGCCCCGAGCAGGATCCGGTCCTGGTCATCGATGATGGCCACGATCACCGCCGGGTCGGTGCGGGGAAAGAGCTCATGCCCGTTCTTCACGCATTTAAGCACCCACCCGGCCGTGGTGGGGCGCACGGGGGAACCGCATTCGGGGCAGAAGTTGTAGCTGCGCCGCCAGTTGGTGATCGCCTGGGCGATCAGCATCAGGTGCTGGTGTTCGGGCCGCAGTTGGGTGAACGCGGTGCGCAGGTCCAGCAGCTCGTGGTGGGCCGGGGCCACCTGCTGCGGCAGCAGGGCCACCACGTAGTCGTGTTGCGCCGCGCGCCCCAGGTAGATGTACTCCCCGCCCTCGGGCAGGGTGGAGGATGGGCCAGGCACCAGCGCCAGCCCGCCGGCATCGGCCAGGGCCCTGCCCTCGACCATGCTCATGACCAGGGTGCTCTCACGTTGCAGAACCTGTTGCAGCAGATCCGGTTCATCATATTCGATAATCTGCCGTTCGAACCGGGCCTCCGCGAAGCTCAGGTCCTCCAGGGGCAGGTGGTATTTCTCTGCAAGCGCCATATCTACAACTTTAGGCGTGCTGTCAAAATACGGGTGGTCCCGGGCCCCGGAGTGTGGGCGACCCCATCCTGCTTCCCCCAGGGCCGCAAGGCGCCCCACCGATTTGCGGTGACATACCGTGAGTCTTTGGCCATCAGCACTGTGCCGGTAGTTTACGGTGGAACATGTGAAACGCTCTGCCATGGAACTCGCCGCAATTGCCACCGCAGCAGTGCCCGGTCTCTGCCCGGTTGGCTACGCTGCGTTGTCCGATGACCCCGAAGATTTTGATTCGGCGCTGCTCATCGACGACAAGAAAAACCGTTGGCGGGTGCGTTCGCCCAAACACGATGAGGCCAGCATGCGCTTGGAGGCCGAGCTGTCGGCGCTGCGCGCTTTTTCGGCCAAGGTCCGCGCCGCGCTGCCCTTCGCGCTGCCGGCGATAGCCGGCACCGTCCGCCAGGGACCGCTGCGCACCTTCGTTTACAAGGACCTGCCGGACACGGGGTGATGCTGGAGGACCTGGTGCAGCTGGGTGAACCGCTGGCCCGGGAGCTGGGCAACACGATGGCCGCGATCCACAAGATCCCGGATGAATCGGTGGAGGTCGCCGGGCTGCCCACCTACACGGCCGACGAGGTGCGCCAGCGCAAGCTCAACGAACTGGACACCGCCGCCGCCACCGGCAAGGTGCCCAGCCGGCTGCTGCGCCGTTGGGAGCACGCGATGGAAGACGTGTCGCTGTGGCGGTTTAATGCCGCGGTGGTCCACGGCTCCTTCGATGAGGAGCAGCTGCAGGTGCTGGCAGCCGCATCACCGCCGTGAAGGGGTGGACCGACCTGCACGTGGGCGACCCGGCCGAGGACTTCGCCTGGCTTTCGGCGGTGGAGGATCACGAGTTCGGCGACAAAGTGTTTGCCGCATACATGCAGGCCCGCGCCGACAAGGCCGACCCGCACATCATGCGCCGCGCGGCGCTGAACGCCGAGTTCGCCCTGGCCCAGTGCTGGTGAAGTCCCTGGATTCGAAGGACGATGAACGCATCGCCGACGCCGAGCAGATGCTGCACGAGCTGGATGAGAACATCGCCGAGTACGGCGGCCAGCCGCTGTCCGTGGTTGAGGAGCCGCGACCGGTCAGCTCCGTGTTCGGCAAGCCGCAGCAGGAGCAGGACCCGGCCAACGAGCAGGGCAGCACCGCGCACGGCGAGGATTCAAACACCGCCAGCGCGCCGGATTCCTCCCAACGGGTCTCCAAGCTGCCCGCGCCTGCGCAGGCCCAGCCGGCCGGGGCCGATGAGGCAGCCAAAGATGAGGCAGCCAAGGATGAGGCAGCCAAGGATGAGACCGAAACGGGCCGGGAGGCGGACCAGCAGGAAACTGTGGCCCCCGAAACCGGCGGAACCCACACCGGCTCCACCGCGGCCAAGCAGCCCCCGGCACCGGAGCAGGATTCGACAAATTAGGTCATGGCCCACGGGCGGCCG
>NZ_BAXF01000343.1:0-2376 GCF_001310435.1 Arthrobacter sp. JCM 19049
GCTGATTGCGCTCTCCCGGGTCGCGGTCGGCGCCCACTACCTGCATGACGTGCTGGCCGGCTGGCGCTCGGGTCCTGGTGGTGCTGGTGTGCCTGGTGCTGCTGCGGCCGTTGATCGAACGCCTCGCGCCACCGGCCGAACTGCGCGAAACCCAACCCGTCGCGGTGGCCGAGCGCTAGGGCAGAAAGTGCTAGCGGGGACCGGCTGGGTCGATGAACAAACGTTCCTGCCCGGCCCAGATCCCGCAGATCTCGCTGTGGGTGCGGCGCATGATGTTCTCCATGTTCTGGCGGGCGGCCAGCGCATCGTGGTTGGACACCGCATCGGCGACCGCCTGGTGCCAGGCCAGGGCCTCCTCGTGCGGGCGTTCGGGCATCAGGCCCAGGTCGGTGCGCCCGCGCAGGGTCTCACCGATCGGGATGGCCAGGTTCGCGAACATTTCATTGCCGGAGGCGGCCAGCAGCACCGCGTGGAAGCGGATGTCCAGTTCCAAAAAGCGGCGCAGGTCCCCGATCCGGCCGTAGTGGTTCATCTGCGCCGAAAGCGTCATCAGCTCCTCGCGGAACTCGGCCGGGGAGTACTGGGCGGCCAGCTCGGCGGCCATCGGCTCCACGGAGATGCGCAGCTCGGTCAGCGAGCGCAGCTGCACGCCCTGCTGGTTGCTGGCCAGGCGCCAGCGGATCACCAGCGAATCATACGGGTTCCATTTGCTCGGGCCCTGCACCCGGATGCCCACCCGCTTGGTGCTGGTCACCAAACCGCACTGCGCGAGCACGCGCACGCCTCGCGGATCACCGAGCGTGAAACCTTCAGCTGCTGCTCCAGGTCGGCGGCAAGCAGGATCGTGTCCGCGGGGATGAAGCCGCTGACAATTCGTGAGCCGAGGTGCTCCACGACGTGGGCATGCAGACTGGTAGCCATTGCCTCATCATATCCAAGCGATGCGCCCAAAACCCCCACCTCAGGCACCGCAAGGCAAATAAATCAGATTTAAGTGGGCGGCGCCTCTGGGTATTGACCCGCCCGAGCGGTAGAATCAAAAACGTCACGAAGCCGTGCGGGCACGGAAGGTGCCCGGCGATGACGGCGCACCTTTCCGGTTACATATTGGAGAAATGATTTTATGCCTGCACAGATTGGCGTCACAGGTCTGGCCGTGATGGGCGCAAACCTCGCCCGGAACTTCGCCCGCAACGGATACACCGTTGCCCTGCACAACCGCTCGATCGGCAAGACCGATGCGCTGCTGGAGCGCACGGTGACGAAGGCCAGTTCATCCGCACCGAAACCCTCGAAGAGCTGGTGGCCAATCTGGAAACCCCTCGCCGGGTGATGATCATGGTCAAGGCCGGCGCCCCGGTCGACTCGGTCATTGACCAGCTGGTGCCGCTGCTGGATGAGGATGACATCATCATCGACGGCGGCAACTCCCACTACACCGACACCCGCCGCCGCGAAGCCGCGCTGGCCGAAAAGGGCCTGCACTTCGTGGGCGTTGGCGTCTCCGGCGGTGAGGAAGGCGCCCTGCTCGGCCCCTCGATCATGCCCGGCGGCTCCAAGCAGTCCTACCAGGCCCTGGGCCCGATGCTGGAGAAGATCGCGGCCAAGGCCGATGACGGCACCCCGTGCTGCGCCTGGATCTCCACCGACGGTGCCGGGCACTTCGTGAAGATGGTGCACAACGGCATCGAATACGCCGACATGCAGGTTATCGGCGAAGCCTACGACCTGATGCGCCACGCCGCGGGCATCGAACCGGCCGAGCAGGCCAAGATCTTCGCCGACTGGAACCAGGGCGAGCTTTCCAGCTTCCTGATTGAAATCACCGCCGAGGTCCTCGGGCACACCGATGCCGCCACCGGCAAGCCGCTGGTGGATGTCATCCAGGACTCCGCCGGGCAGAAGGGCACCGGACGCTGGACCGTGCAGTCCGGCCTGGACATGGGCTCGCCGGTCTCGGCCATCGCCGAATCCGTGTTCGCCCGCTCGCTGTCCTCGCAGCGCGAAATTCGCGCAGTGGGCCAGGAAGTGCTCCAGGGGCACACCGCCGAGGTGAACCTGCCGGAGAACTTCGTCGAGGACGTGCGCCAGGCGCTGTTCGCCTCCAAGCTGGTCTCCTACGCCCAGGGCCTGGACATGCTCACCTCCGCCGCCGGCGAATACGGCTGGGAGCTGAACCTGGACGAGATCGCCGGGTTGTGGCGTGAAGGCTGCATCATCCGCGCCGCCCTGCTCAAGGACATCATGGCCGCCTACAAGGGCGAAACCAGCCCGGCCAACCTGCTGTTCACCCCGGCCTTCACCGAGGCGATCGGCAAGGCCGTTCCGGCCTGGCGCCGCGTGGTGGCCGTGGCCGCCCAGCTGGGTATCCCGGCC
>NZ_BAXF01000344.1:0-2368 GCF_001310435.1 Arthrobacter sp. JCM 19049
CGGCCATGGCGGAGGACAGCCGCGGCACCAGGCGCCAGGGACGGTTGCTGCGCACCATCCCGAACACCAGCAGCAGCCGGCCCGAGAGCCCCTCCACCGTGGAGAAGCGGTCCTCCGGCTCCTGCTCGTGCACCACGCTGCCGGTCATTGACAGCAGCCGGTCGGGCATCTTCACCGAGGGCTCGGGGGTCTCGTTGTCCTCGTGCAGTTCCTTGATGGCCCGCAGGACCCAGTCGATCAGGGTGCGGCGGCGGGCCAGGCCCATCATCGGCACCACGATGGTCGCCACCCGATGGGCGCTGCTGACGATCATGCGCACCGGCCGGCCCTCGACGTACTGCGGGATGTCGGTCAGGTAGACCACGTAGTCCCAGCCAGGCGCTTGCCCAGCGATTCGGCGTGGTCGTTGATCATCACCCGCCCGGCGGCCGAGACCGGCAACGACTGCCGGTCGCTGTCGATCTCCCACAGCTTGCCGCCCTCATCGCGGGTGTTCAGCGTGTGGCGCACCGGCTGCAGGACCCGGCCGGCCAGTGTCTGGGCGATTCCGGGATCGGCAAGCAGCCCCACCGTGTAATCCGGTTCCCGCTGCGGGCTTTCCTCGCCCTCGGACTTGTCCTCTGCGGCCATCTGTTCCTGCCTGTCGATCCCGCCGGTGCTCATGCGCCCCACTTTCCAAGGCGCCATCCGGCGGTGCTGGATATGGCACTGTGGTGGCCGGCCAGGGGCCGGGCCACCACAGTGCCTCGTAGTTGTTGAGTATGGGTCAAGCGGCTGTGTGTCTCCTAGTCCTGCGGTTGGGAAACACCGGAGACCATGTCACCGGTGCGCTCCTCGTCGTAGTAGCGGGCCACGTCGGCCTGGGCGAGCATGCCCACCAGCTTGTGCCCGTCGATGACCGGCAGGCGGCGCACCTGGTGCTGCTGCATGGTCTTGATGGCCTCCTCCACGGAGTCATCGGCGCCGATGGTCACCGGCTTGCCCTGGGCGTAGTCGGCGACCTTCACCCGCGAGGTCTCCACCCCGTCGGCCACACAGTTGATGACGATGTCGCGGTCGGTGATGGTTCCGGCCAGCCGCTCATCGCTGCCGCAGATCGGCAGCATGCCCACATCCAGCTGCCGCATGCGCTGCGCGGCGACCTGGATGGAATCCTGCTCGTTGACGCACTCGGCCGGAGAGGTCATGAGTTCTCGTGCGGTCACTGTTGCCATGGTCCTACTTCCTTCCTTTTCAGGGGAACGGAAGCCGGTCGGCTCCCTGAGTTGTCGATGCCCGCCGCCGCTGCCGATGCGCTGAAGCAAAATCCGCTGCGGCGGCATCCAGGCACACCCCCAGCGTGGCCGCTGCCCGGGTCCAGCGGCAATGATTGCCAGCAACCTTTATGCCGTCACCGCCGGCGGGCCAAGCTGGGGGCCGGGCATTCTGTAAGAAACCGATTAAGCGTGTTCCCGCGCCACCATGCGTGGTACTTGGTAGGGGGTCAGCTGTTGCGTGCGCGGCCGCTGGCACCCCACGTTCCCGAATCGAGGAAAGGCGGAACACCACATGGGTTTCATCGACAAGGCCAAGGATGCGGTGAAGGAAACCATCGACAAGATCAAGGACCCGGACCAGAACCTGGTGGAGAAGGCCTGGCCGGTTTCCGAGGGGAACCCGGACGTGGATGACCGTCCGGAGCCCGGGGAAGAGGATGACCCCACCGTGGGCATCGACCCGGACCTGGACCCCTCCGAGGGCGACCAGTACGACGACGAGCGCTAGGACCACCGCCGGCGGCGGCCACCGCCCGGCGAACCCCCGGCACCAGCCCAACCCAACCGAAAGGCAGGCATGAAGGCACTGACATGGCAAGGCAAACGCAAGATCGAGTACACCCAGGTCCCCGACCCGCAGCTGCAGCAGCCCACCGACGCGATCGTGCGGATCACCTCCACCGCGATCTGCGGTTCGGATCTGCACCTGTACGAACTGCTCGGCCCGTTCATGCAGGAGGGGGACATCATCGGCCACGAGCCCATGGGCGTGGTCGTTGAGGTGGGCAGCGAGGTGCACAACCTCAAGGTCGGGGACCGGGTGGTGATCCCCTTCAACATCGCCTGCGGCCACTGCTGGATGTGCGAGCATGGGCTGCAGTCCCAGTGCGAAACCACCCAGGTCAAGGACCAGGGCAAGGGGGCGGCGCTGTTCGGGTATTCGAAGATGTACGGGCAGGTGGCCCGGCGGGCAGGCCGAACTGCTGCGGGTGCCGCACGCCGACTACGGCCCGATCGTGGTGGGCAACGAGCTGCCCGACCACCGCTACCTGTTCCTCTCGGACATCCTGCCCACCGCCTGGCAGGCCGTGCAGTACGCGCAGGTGCCCGAC
>NZ_BAXF01000345.1:0-2367 GCF_001310435.1 Arthrobacter sp. JCM 19049
GTGGTGCACTGAAAAGGTGATCCTTCGAACTGGGTAGATGAAGCTTAGACACCTCTATTTTCCCAGTTCAGATCACCTTTTCCTCGTTAATGACAGCTCATGACCCCGTAAGTGATGAAACCACCGGGCTAGGTAGCGACCCAGCTTGAGAGAGCCGAGGATTCCTTAGCGTGAATGCTTCCGTTCAAGGAACTGATGACGCAACGAGTTTACGGACTGGAGGGCTTGGCTTTCGTCGGTTCCAATGTTTTCTTCGACCCACGTGTAGTAGCGGTACGCTTCATCCAGGATTCCCGGAATAAAGTCGTCGGGATCAACAATGTTTGTTTGGCGATTAACAGTGAAAAGTGTCGACCGTCCCTTCACTTCCAGTCGAAGTGGCACTGGCTGGCCAGGAAACAGCCTTTCAGCTGAACCCTTCTCCATGAACTCCTCTACAAGCTCAAGGAGCTCAAACCAGATTCCTGTAACCTCATCCCACAGGTCACCCGAAATCAAATCGATCCCGTAGTAAGACAGAGAAAGAAAACCTTCACTGCCGTAGGGATTCTCTTTGAGTCGATTCCGCCATATCTCGGCGGCCCGTTCGGGTTCCTGAAACATACTTACCAAGTAGTTTTCGGGATTAGCGACGAAATCGTCGAGATCCGTGACCGTCTGCGGAACCAGAATGTATGGTTCGCTATATACGGCTTGTTCTTTCATCTTACCTTGATTCTTATCGCGGGTAGAATTGGACAACTCGACCTCTGTCAATGACCATCTTGTACTTCACGTTGTTATAGGTTCCTTCGAGCTGTATTCGCTTGTTGGTTCCACCACTTTTCAGTTTACTTTGGTTCTGCTTCATGGCGCCATGAACCAGATTTCGTACATCATTGACTGACATCTTCGGATTGAAAAATGTTTGGCTACTCTTAGAAGAACCATCCCAATATTTAGGATGATGCCGCTGAAGAATATGCTTCATTCCGCTCTTATCAAGTTTGAACGTATGTGAACCTGTTCTGTAAGAAAGGGTCTTGAAGGAAGACAACGCATTGACAACTCGTGAAGCGGGAGCTTTGGCGTACTTGACGGTCTTGGAGCCTACCTTGATTACGATGCTGGTAACCCTGATAGCGACAATAATTGCTGGGATCCAAAACGGATCAGCTACGACGGGGTAATCATGGTCTTCCCCAATGTCTACTTTTTGGACCAAGTCACCATCGTGAAGCTCATACCAGGTTTTGACTGTTTCGCCACTTGCATCAACTGCCCATGCAGGTTCGAATCGACTTGTCAGGACGGTTTCGTTTTCATCGGGGAAAGATTGAAAGACGTCTACTCCGCCATCTTCGGCAATCTCAGCGAATGACCCTTCCGGTAGCCCCAATTCATACCGGAACTCATGAGGCGCATCGGCGTCGTGAATAATTGTCTGTGCACGTATAGCTCCGTCGTCATGAGTCTGCAGTGCGAGATCTATTTCATCATCGCTGAATACAGCAGTGCCATCTTCGAGCATCTGCGCATCATTTGGCGCACTCTTGATGGGCAGTCCGAAACTAAACTCCTGTTCCGCATTCTCTGCACCAACTACAAGCGATTTACCTTCTTCAGTTGCTTGGACGAATACCGCGCCTTCGTCGGTCCCGAACTCCAGGACTTCAGAGTTCAGCGTCGGTTCAACTAAATTGCCTTCAGTTTCTCCCACTGCCACTAAAGCATCTGACAGGAGCTCCTGCGTCGTTACTTGGCTCGGCTCGGAGGGATCCGCGAGGCTGGCTGATGTTGCAGTTACAGAGACTGCGCAGGCGATGGCTATCGCCGATAGGAGCCGAGAACGAGTCCGGCGGAACAAAGTGCTATTCATTTTCTTCTTTCCTATGCACCAGGTGAATACCGGATGCATGGTTGTGGCACGCCTAGGAATATCCAGCGACTTTGCATTCTAGTCAGATGCAAATGCATCCAGGGCATCACTCGGGACACGGGATTGTCCGAAAGTCCCTGCTCAGCCCAACATGAGTCGCTATAAGAAATAGTAATGGTTTTAAACTCGATACAGTGGGTTTTTGTGAGAAGGAGAGAGCTTTCGCGTAAAGGGGGCACTTGTCTACCGGGAATTAGGGCCGTTCGCTGGAAAGGTAGTCTCGGCAGATCTGACAGTTGAGTGAAAATTCCGCTGCGCATCGGTATTGACGAGGAGTCGTTTTGATACTACTTACAGAGCCGATAACCTCCGTTATGTAAAGTAAAGCATTTCATTTGCCTTCCTCGCCTATCCTTAGATTTCTGATTCCCAGTTTTGCTGCGCGTTCGCAAATTTGACGGTCAAGTCCCGGGTAGTGGTGTAACGCCTGATCCTTCGCAACGATCAAG
>NZ_BAXF01000346.1:0-2361 GCF_001310435.1 Arthrobacter sp. JCM 19049
GTCTTGCGGGTGGCGTTGACCAGTTCCATGGTCTTGGCGATCACCACGTTGAACTTGTGCCCGTCCAGCAGCTGGGCCGCCTCGTGCACGGTGCGGTGGGTGACCTGGCGCAGCGCGGTGTCCCCGGTGGTGTAGTCCACGCCCGGGGCGCTGGCCACATCCTGGGCCAGGCGCCAGGCGCGGGCCAGGAACTTCTGCGAACCGGACGGGGACACGTCGGCCCAGTCCACGTCGTCCTCCGGCGGGGAGGCGAAGACCATGGTCAGACGCACCGCGTCCACCCCGTACTCATCGAGCTGTTCGCCCAGGTCCACGCCGTTGCCCAGCGACTTGCTCATCGCCTTGCCGCCGTTGAGGACCTGGCCCTGGTTCAGCAGGGCGCTGAAGGGCTCGGTCGCGTCGATCAGCCCAGGTCGTGGACGACCTTGGTGAAGAAGCGCGAGTAGAGCAGGTGCAGGATCGCGTGCTCCACCCCGCCCACGTACTGCCCGACCGGCATCCAGTCGCGCACCGCCTTCGGGTCGAACGGGCCCTGGGTGTAGTCCGGGGAGACGAAGCGCAGGAAGTACCAGGAGGAGTCCACAAAGGTGTCCATGGTGTCGGTATCCCGCTTGGCGTGTCCGCCGCAGCTCGGGCAGGCGACGTTGACCCAGTCCGCGGCCGCGGCCAGCGGGCTGGTGCTTCGGGGCCAGTTCCTCGCCGCGCAGGTTCTCCGGCAGGCGCACCGGCAGCTGGTCATCGGGCACCGGAACCTCACCGCACTGCGGGCAGTGGATGATCGGGATCGGGGTGCCCCAGAAGCGCTGGCGGGAGAGCAGCCAGTCACGCAGGCGGAAGTTCACGGTGTGCTCGCCGGTGCCGACGGCCTCGACGATTTCGATGGCCTTGGCGATGGCGGCCTGCTTGTCCAGCCCGTCCAGCTGCCCGGAGTTCACCAGCTTCCCGTCCCCGGAGGTGGCGGTCCTGGACACGGTCGGGTCTTCCTCCCCGGTGTCCACGACCACGCGCACCGGCAGGTCGAAGGCCTGGGCGAACTCCAGGTCGCGCTGGTCGTGGGCGGGCACGGCCATGATCGCGCCGGTGCCGTAGTCGGAGAGCACGTAGTCCGCCGCCCAGATCGGCAGCTTCTCCCCGGAGAGCGGGTTGATGCCGTAGCGGCCCAAAAACACCCCGGTCTTTTCGCGTTCGGTGCTCTGGCGCTCAATTTCGGACAGGTGGTTGACCTGCTCCTGGTAGTCGGCCAGCGCCTGGCGCTGCTCGTCGGTGACCAGTTCCCCGGCCAGGTCCGCGTCCGCGGCCACCACCATGAACGTCGCCCCGTACAGGGTGTCCGGGCGGGTGGTGAACACGGTGACGTCCTTGGCCGGCTTGTCCCCGGCCGCCTCGATGCTGAAGGTGACCTCGGCGCCCTCGGAGCGTCCGATCCAGTTCTTCTGCATCAGCAGCACCCGCTCGGGCCAGTGGCCCTTGAGGTCCTCCATGTCCTGCAGCAGGCGGTCGGCGTAGTCGGTGATCTTGAAGTACCACTGGTTCAGCGACTTCTTGGTCACCTGGGTGCCGCAGCGTTCGCAGGCGCCGTTGACGACCTGTTCGTTGGCCAGTACGGTCTGGTCCTTCGGGCACCAGTTCACCGGGTGGTTCTTGCGGTAGGCCAGGCCCTTTTCGTAGAAGCGGTTAAACAGCCACTGGGTCCAGCGGTAGTATTCCGGGTCCGAGGTGTGCAGCCGGCGCGACCAGTCCGCGGAGATGGCGTAGCGCTTGAAGCTGGCGGCCTGGGTCTCGATGTTCTTGTAGGTCCATTCGGCCGGGTGCGCGTTGCGCTTGATGGCCGCGTTCTCGGCCGGCAGCCCGAAGGAGTCCCAGCCGATCGGGTGCATCACGTCGTAGCCCTTGAGCTTCCAGTAGCGGGCGACCACATCCCCCATCGCGAACGCCTCGGCGTGGCCCATGTGCAGGTCCCCGGAGGGGTAGGGGAACATGTCTAGGACATAGCGACGCTCGGCCGAACCGTCATCCTTGGGCTTGAAGACCTCTAGGTCTTCCCACACCTTGGCCCAGTTGGCCTCCATGGCACGAAAGTCGTAGGTTTTCGTCTCGTTCGTCGATGATGTCACTTAGCTCGTCTCACAAACATGCTCTGAATTGTTGGTCTCTCCCAGACACGCAAAGACCCCCGCAGCTGGCGTCGGGGGCGGCACCTTAGAGTAGGTGAAACTGGGAATACATATCACGATTCTACCGTACCGGCACCGGGTGGTGCCGCATCGGTGACGGGATCCGATCCGCGGCCGGAACAGGCGCGCCACGGCACGCGCTTTGGGGCCGGTTAAACTGCCGCGCACCCCAGGCGTGGGCCTGGGG
>NZ_BAXF01000347.1:0-2352 GCF_001310435.1 Arthrobacter sp. JCM 19049
GCGCGCATGGACCTGTCCGGGATGGACTCCTACATCGCCACCGTGGGCGGGGTGAAGCTCTCCGAACCGGCCACCGACCTGGCCTGCACCCTGGCGGTGGCCTCCTCGATGCACGACTTCGCGCTGCCGCAGGACTTCGTGGCGTTCGGGGAGGTCGGACTGGCCGGGGAGGTGCGCCAGGTCCCGGAGATTTCCCGGCGGGTGACCGAGGCGGCCCGGTTGGGCTTCTCCTTCGCCATGGTTCCGGCCACCCCGCAGCCGTTGAAGAACATCCCGGCCGGGATCAGGGTGTTCCAGGTCGAATCGATTGCCGAGGCGCTGGATCTGGCATTCAACCAACGCCAGAAGCAGGCAGGATAGGATTGATCCGTCCCGCCCGAAAGGAATCACCAGGTGCAACGAGAACCCTCCGGCGAACTGCTTGGCACCCTGGCGCGGATCGCGCCGGGCACCGAACTGGCCATGGGGATTGAGCGGATCCAGCGCGGGCGCACCGGGGCACTGATCGTGTTGGGCTACGACCAGGTGGTCGAATCGATCTGTTCGGGCGGCTTCCACATTGACATTGACTTCTCCCCCACCCGGCTGCGCGAGCTGGCGAAAATGGACGGGGCGATCATCTGCGACGAGTCCGGGGGACGGATCCTGCAGGCCGGGGTGCAGCTGATGCCCGATGCGGCGCTGCCCACCGCCGAATCCGGCACCCGGCACCGCACCGCCGAACGCGTGGCCCTGCAGACCGGCTTCCCGGTGGTGGCGGTGTCCTCCTCCATGCAGACCATCACCCTGTACGCCGGTTCCGAACGCCATGTGTTGGAAACCAGTGAACGCCTGCTGGTGCGCGGCAACCAGGCCATCGCCACCCTGGAGCGCTACCGGCACCGCCTGGACCAGGTCACCAGCGCCCTGACCGCCGCGGAGATCGAGGACGCGGCCACCGTGCGTGACGTGCTGGCGGTGCTGCAGCGCACCGAGATGGTGCGCCGCACCAGCCAGGACATCTCCCGCCAGGTCCTGGAGCTGGGTGCGGACGGGCGGCTGCTGGCCGCCCAGCATGCCGAGCTGCTGGCGGGGGTGAAGACCGACAACCAGATGGTGCTGCGGGACTACCCGGACCTGGCCGGCGGGGCGCAGCACCTCTCCGAGGCGCTGGCCCGCCTGGAGCAGGTGCCCGACGCGCTGCTGATTGAACTGGATGCACTGCTGCGGGTGCTGATCCCGCAGGCGCCGCTGAGCCTGGATGACGCGCTGACCCCGCGCGGCTACCGGATGCTCTCGCTGATCCGCAGCCTGCCGCGCGCCGTCGGCGAGCGCCTGGTGGAGAAGTTTGGTGACCTGCAGCTGCTGATGGCCGCGTCCACGGCCGAACTGATTCAAGTCGAGGGCATCGGGGAACAGCGGGCCCGCTCCATCCGCGAAGGGCTGGCCAGGATGGCCGAGTCCTCCCTGCTGGACCGCTACCTGTAGCGGCTACTTCAGTTCAAAGGACTTCGGTTCGGACTCCAGCTCCCCCAGCAGCGCGGTAAACCGGTAGGTGCCGGGCCGCGGCTGCACGTTTACGGCCTTGCACCCGGGGGCCGACCGTTCCTTCTGCCAGGTGAAGCGCGCGTTCTCCTGTTGTCCGGGCTTGAAGTCCAAGATGACGTCCTCCCCGTTCTGCGCAGTCGGCCGTGGAGAAGATGCGGTCCGAGCCGCTCATCACCCGGAACTCCTGTTGACTGGTGCCCACATTGATCTTGCACTCGGATTCCGAGGCGTTCTTCACCTGCAGGATCAGCACCGGGTCCTGGTCCGCGGTGTAGGACGCCGCGTCGGTGGCGGCGCTGAGCTCAATATCCGATTCCGCGCACATGCCCTCCGGCGACTGGGAGGCAGTCTCACTCTCGGGCTCACTTTCGGGCTGCTGGCCCGGCTCCGGCTGCTGCGGCTGCTCGTTTGCGGTCGGCGGCTTCTCCTCGCCGCCCAGGGCCGAGACCACCGCAACCACACCCCAGACAAGCAGACCCACCAGCAGCAGTGCGATGACTGCACGGTGATCCGCCGGCGCCGGTAGACGCTGGTCGGCAGCCTGCCCTGCGGTGCTTTACTCATAGCTCAAGGCTAGTTCATTGCGGTGCCCTTCCCGGTGATTTCGCGGTGATTCCCTGACCGGGGGTGCCAGGCCCTACAGTAGTGGGGTGCACGAAATCCACGAGCTGATCAACCACTGGTACCACGCCAATGCGCGCACCCTGCCCTGGCGGGAGCCGGGGCCTCCGGGTGGGCGGTCATGGTCAGTGAGTTCATGCTCCAGCAGACCCCGGTGGTGCGGGTGCTGCCGGTGTGGGAGCAGTGGATGCAACGCTGGCCGCG
>NZ_BAXF01000348.1:0-2343 GCF_001310435.1 Arthrobacter sp. JCM 19049
CCGGCGGGTGCCGGCGACCGACACGTCCACCAAGGTGACCTTGCGGTTGGGTTCGACGTCGACCACGGCCAGCCCGCAACGGGTCAGGCCGGGGTCGATGCCGACTACGCGGAGCGTCAAGTGACTGCCGGCCCCTACTCGTCCTCGGCCAGGGCGGCCTGGACCTCGTCGGACAGGTCCGCGTTGGTGTATACGTTCTGCACGTCGTCCAGTTCCTCCAGGGCGTCGAACAGGCGCACGAACTTCTTCGCGGCCTCCACGTCCAGCTCCACCTTCATGGAGGGCAGGAACTCAACCTCGTCGGACTCGTACTCGATCTCGGCCTCGTCCAGGGCGGTGGCCACCGCACGCAGGTCCGCAGCCTCGGAGATCACCTCAAAGTTGCCGTCGGCCTCCTGCACCTCTTCGGCGCCGGCGTCCAGCACGGCCATCAGCACGTCGTCCTCGCTCAGCTCCCCGACCGGCAGGCGCACTACGCCCTTGCGGGAGAACAGGTAGTTCACGCTGCCCGGGTCGGCGATGGTCCCGCCGTTGCGGGTGATCGCCACGCGCACCTCGGAGGCGGCGCGGTTCTTGTTGTCGGTCAGGCATTCGACCAGCAGCGCCGAACCCTGCGGTCCGCGCGCTTCGTAGATGATCTCGGTGTAGTCGATGACCTCACCGGTCAACCCAGCACCACGCTTGATGGCGCGGTCGATGTTGTCATTGGGCACGGAGTTCTTCTTGGCCTTGGAGACGGCCAGTTCCAGCGCCGGGTTGCCGGCGGGGTCGGGGCCACCAGTGCGGGCTGCAACTTCGATGCCTTGATGTACTTGGCGAAGGCCTTGGCGCGCTTGGCGTCAATCGCAGCCTTCTTGTGCTTGGTGGTTGCCCATTTGGAGTGGCCTGCCATGGTGTTAAGCGTCTCCTTGCGTCATGTGGATGAAAAACTCGTGGATGGCATTGCTGCCGGTGACCTCGGGATGAAATGAGGTCGCCAACAAATTTTCCTGTCGTACCGCAACAATTCTATCGTGAACTGCCCGATTCTGGCCGGGGACGGTGGACAGGACCTGCACGGCGGGGCCGACCTGCACCGCTTCGGGGGCGCGGATGAACACCGCCTCGAAGCTGTGTCCGGCAAATTCCAGCACCGACTCGAAGGAGTCGACCTGGCGGCCAAACGCGTTGCGCCGCACCGTCATGTCGATCCCGCCGAAGCTGCGCTGCGCCTGCCCGTTGGCCGAGATGGCCGGGTTCTCGATCCGGTCGGCCAGCATGATCATCCCGGCGCAGGAGCCGTACACAGGCAGGCCGGAGGAAATCAGCGTCCGGATCGGCTCGGCCAGGCCGTAGTTGCGCGAGAGCCGGTCGATGACCGAGGACTCTCCGCCGGGGATGACCAGCCCGTCCAGGTGCTCCAGGTCCTGCGGGGTGCGCACCGGCAGCGCCGCGGCCCCAGCCGGATCAGCGCCTGCAGGTGTTCGCGGAAATCGCCTTGCAGCGCCAGTACCCAATGGCGGGTCATCTGCCTGCCTTCCTGAGATGGTGTGGCGCGCGCACCGGTGGGTGCGCGCACATCAGGTTAAGCCCGCGCCGGGGCGGCCGGCGTTTTTTCCTCGGCGTGTCGCACCGGGTTTCCGCCCCATTTGCCCTGCTTTCGGGGCGCTTGGGCGCCGGCTGGTTGCTGATTGGCGCGGGCCGGCAATCTTGGTAGGTTCGCAAGGACAGCTACGCCAGGTGAGAAGAGCGGGGAGTTTTGACCATGACCGATGCCACGAACCATTCCACAACCCATTTCCAGCTGCCCGGCGACGTGATGATGCCGGCGATCGCCCTGGGCACCTACCCGATGCAGGCGCGGAGGCCGCCCACGCGGTGGAGGGGGCGCTGCGGCTGGGCTACCGGCACGTGGACACCGCGGAGAACTACCACAACGAGGACGGGGTCGGCGAGGGAATCCGGCGCTCCGGGCTGCCGCGCGAGGAGGTGTTCATCACCACCAAGTTCAACAGGCAATGGCACAGCATCGACGGGGTGCGCCAGGCGTTCGAGAACTCGGTGCAGCGTCTGGGGGTGGACTACCTGGACCTGTTCCTGATCCACTGGCCCAACCCGGAGCAGGGCACGTTCGTGGAGGCGTTCGAGGGCCTGGCCCGGCTGCAGACCGAGGGGAAGGTGCGGGCGATCGGCGTGTCGAACTTCAAGCCCAAGCACCTGCAGCAGCTGTTCGACGCCGGCCTGGCCCCGGCGGTGAACCAGATCCAGCTGGACCCGGAGTACCGCAACCCGCAGGCCCAGCAGTTCCACCGGGAGCACGGGATCCGCACCGAGGCGTACACGCCGCTGGGACGCGGCGGCGCG
>NZ_BAXF01000349.1:0-2330 GCF_001310435.1 Arthrobacter sp. JCM 19049
GGCTGGGCGTGGCTTCGCTCGGTGATCGCCCCGGCTACATCGCCGAGATCTCCCCGGCCGCGCACCGCGGCCGGCTGGGCTCGCTGCAGCAGATGAGCATCGTGGTGGGCATCTTCATCGCCTTCCTGGTCAGCGCGCTGCTGGTGTACGTGATGGGTTCGGCCGACGCGGTGGGCTGGTTCGGCCTGGAGGCCTGGCGCTGGATGTACCTGTCGCTGCTGGTGCCCGCGGTGGTCTACGGGGTGCTGGCCGCCCGGCTGCCCGAGTCCCCGCGCTACCTGGTCGAACGCGGACGCTACGTGGAGGCCGCCCGGGTCCTGTCCCGGGATGTGGGCATGGAGCCGGGCGCCATGACCGAGCAGAAGATCGAGGAGATCCGCGCCACCGTGCACCTGGAGCGCCACCAGACCTTCTCCGATCTGATCGGGCGCTTCGGCTTCCACCCGGTGGTGTGGATCGGCATCCTGCTTTCGATGTTCCAGCAGCTGGTGGGCATCAACGTGATCTTCTACTACTCCACCACCCTGTGGAAGTCGGTCGGCTTCGCCGAATCGGACTCCTTCACCATCTCGCTGATCACTTCGGTGACCAACATCGTGGCGACCATCATCGCGATCTCGCTGATCGACGTGCTGGGGCGCAAGCTGCTGCTGCTGCTCGGCTCCGGGATCATGACCCTGTCCCTGGGGGCCATGACGCTCGCGTTCTCCCAGGCCGTCACCGTCGACGGGGCGCTGAGCCTGCCCGGGGCCTGGGGCACCATCGCCTTGATCAGCGCCAACCTGTTCGTGATCGGCTTCGGCGCCAGCTGGGGCCCAGCGGTGTGGGTGCTGCTGGGGGAGATGTTCCCCAACTCCATCCGCACCCTGGCCCTGGGCGTGGCGGCGGCCGCGCAGTGGCTGACCAACTTCCTGGTCTCCACCACGTTCCCGTCCCTGGCCGAGGCCGGGCTGCAGCTGGCCTACGGCATCTACGCCAGCTTCGCGCTGCTCTCCTTCCTGTTCGTGCTGTTCATGGTCAAGGAGACCAAGGGACGCAAGCTGGAGGAGATGACGCTCTAGTCCGCGCGGGTCAGAACCCGCGCGGGGGCTGCATGACGTCGGCGGAGTCCTCGCTGTGCAGCGCCACCACGTGCTCCATGCTGGGCTTGCCCTCGCGGACCTGGCCGTGGGCGTCCAGTTCGATCTCCACCGGCTCGGAGGCCGAGAGCGAGTAGTTCTTCCCGCGCACCGCGAAGTACAAGGTGGCCCCGCCCTCCATGCTCAGCCGCATGGAATCGCTGTTCAACCGCACCGTGATCATCGAGCCGCGCCACGCCAGCCGGAAGGAGAGCGTGGACCAGCTGGCCGGCAGCCGGGGGTCGAAGCTGAGCACGTCCCCGTCATCGCGCATGCCGGCGAATCCGTAGATCAGCGTCGCCCACACCCCGCCGGTGGAGGCCACGTGCACCCCGTCGGCGGTGTTGCGGTGCGAGTTCTCCAGGTCTACGTTCAGCGCCGCCTGGAAGTACTCGTAGGCCAGGTCCCGGTAGCCGACCTCCGCGGCCACGATGGACTGCACGGCCGCGGAGAGCGAGGAGTCCCCGGTGGTCAGCGGGTCGTAGTAGTTGAAGTCCGCCAGCTTCTCCGCATCGGTGAAGTCGCTGGAGCGCAGCCACAGGGCCAGCACCGTGTCCGCCTGCTTGATCACCTGGAAACGGTAGATCACCAGCGGGTGGTAGTGCAGCAGCAGCGGCAGCTTCGCCGGGTCGGTGTTGGACACATCCCAGATCTCCCGGTTCAAAAAGTGCTCGTCCTGCGGGTGGATGCCCACCCGTTCGGAGAACGGGATGTGGAAGCAGTGCGCGGCCTTGCGCCAGTTCTCGGCCTCCCCCTCGCGGATCTGCAGGCGCTCGGTGAGTTCGGCGTGGAAGCGCGGGAAGCGGTTGGCCAGGGTGTCGAGCATGTCCGCGGCGCAGCGCAGGTTGAAGCGCGCCATCACGTTCGTGTAGACGTTGTCGTTCACGATCGCGGTGTACTCATCCGGTCCGGTCACCCCGTGGATGTGGAAGCTCTGCCGGCTTCCGGTGGTGCGCCAGAACCCGAGCGAGGACCACATCCGGGCGGTGCCCACCAGGATCTCCGCGCCGCCCGAACGCAGGAACTCCACGTCCCCGGTCGCGTTCATGTAGCGGTTCAGCGCGTAGGCGATGTCCGCGTTGATGTGGTACTGGGCGGTACCGGCCGGGTAGTAGGCGCTGGCCTCCTCACCGTTGATGGTGCGCCAGGGGAACAGGATCCCGTCCTCGTTCATGATCTGCGCGCGGCGGGTCGCGGCCGGCAGCATCGAGA
>NZ_BAXF01000350.1:0-2325 GCF_001310435.1 Arthrobacter sp. JCM 19049
CCGGCTGCGCCTGGCCCGAGTCGATCACCGGGCGGCGCAAGCCGGCCGAATTCTGTGAAAACGGGGCCAAGGCCATCGCCGAGGAAGCCAGTGCCCGGGTGGTCACCCCGCAGTGGTGGGCCGAGCACCCGATCAGCGTGCTGCGGGAGAAAACCGAGTACTGGCTCGGCTCCCAGGCCGGATCACCACCCCCATGATCATCCGGGCCGGGGAAACCCACTACACCCCGATCAGCTGGTCCCAGGCCTTTGCCACCGTCGCCGAGCACGTGAACGCCACCACGGCCGAACGCTGCGTCTTCTACACCTCGGGGCGCACCGCGAACGAGACCGCGTTCATGTACCAGCTGCTGGCCCGGTCGCTGGGCACCAACAACCTGCCGGACTGCTCGAACATGTGCCATGAATCCTCCGGTTCGGCACTGAACCCGACCATCGGCATCGGCAAGGGCACCGTGTCCCTTGAGGACTTCGAGCATGCCGAACTGATCTTTGTGGTGGGCCAGAACCCGGGCACCAACCACCCGCGGATGCTCTCCGCGCTGTCCGAGGCCCGCAAGCGCGGGGCCCGGGTGGTGGCGGTCAACCCGCTGCCGGAGGCCGGGTTCTTCGGCTTCAAGGACCCGCAGACCGTGGGCGGCATGCTGGGCAGGCCGCAGGAGGTCAGCAGCGACTTCCTGCAGATCAAGGTGGGCGGGGACCTGGCCCTGTTCCAGGCGTTCGGGCACCTGCTGCTGAAGGCTGAGGAACAGGATCCGGGCCGCGTCATTGACCGGGACTTCATCGACTCTTCCACCGACGGGTTTGAAGCCTACCGCCGGGCCCGCCAGCACATCGACTGGGACGCCACCGAGCAGGCCACGGGCCTGAGCCGGGCGCAGATCACCGAAATCGCCCAGCTGCTGATCGCTTCCAAGGCCACCATCTTCTGCTGGGCGCTGGGGCTGACCCAGCAGCCGCACTCCGTGCCGACGCTGAAGGAGATCATCAACCTGTTGTTGATGCAGGGCAACTTCGGCAAGCCCGGGGCCGGGGCCTGCCCGGTGCGCGGGCACTCCAACGTCCAGGGCGACCGCACCATGGGCATCTGGGAGAAGCCCAGCGAAACGCTGCTGAGGGCCATTGACACCGAGTTCGGGATTCACGCCCCGCGCCAGCACGGGTATGACTCCACCGAAACCCTGCACGCGTTCGAGAACGACGCAGTGGACGTGTTCGTCTCCATGGGCGGGAACTTCGCCCTGGCGAATTCGGAGACCGAGCTGTTGGAAGCCGGGATGCAGCGGGCCAAGCTCACCGTGCACATCTCCACCAAGCCGAACCGCTCCCACGTGGTGCACGGGCAGACCTCCCTGATCCTGCCCACCCTGGGCCGCACCGACAAGGACGACAAGCACCCCGGCGGCGCCCAGTTCCTGTCCGTGGAGGACTCCATGTCCGTCATCCACTCCACCCAGGGGCGGCTGAGCCCGGTCTCCGAGCACCTGCTGGCCGAACCGGTGATCGTGGCGCGCATGGCCACCGCCATCCTCGGCGAGGACCATCCGGTGAACTGGCGGGCCATGGCCGAGGACTATGACGTGATCCGCGAGCATATTTCCCGGGTGGTGCCCGGGTTTGAGGACTTCAACCGGCGGGTGCGGCAGAAGAACGGGTTCGTGCTGCCCAACCCGCCGCGCGATTCGCGCTCCTTCGCCACCGACATTGGGCGTGGGCGCTTCACCGTCAGCGGGTTCGAGGCCCTGCACGCCCCCGAAGGCCACCTGATCCTGCAGACCATGCGTTCCCACGACCAGTACAACACCACCTTCTACGGGGTGGATGACCGCTACCGGGGCATCAAGGACGGGCGCCGCGTGGTGCTGGTGCACCCGCAGGACCTGCAGGACCTGGGGTTCACCGACCGCCAGCTGGTGGATGTGATCTCCACGTTCCGCGGCACCGAACGCCGCGCCAACCGCTTCCGGCTGATCTCCTACCCCACCGCGAAGGGGTGCGCCGCAGCGTACTTCCCCGAGGCAAACGCCTGGTGCACCGGGACCTGGTGGCCCGCGAATCCAACACCCCGGGATTCAAGGCATGATGGTGCGCTTCGTGCCGCACACCGAACAGCCCGGCCCCACCCTGGACAGCTGAGCCAGCCAGACCCCGCCCCCGCCGCCACACCTGATATCGAGGCCCATGAAACCTACTGCCACCCCACCACCGCGCGGCTTCGCCGCCGTGCTGGTGATCGCCTTCATCCTGGCGGCGCTGAACCTGCGTCCGGCGGTGACCTCACTGGGCGCCCTGCTGGACCCGGTGATTGACGGGCTGGAAATGAACG
>NZ_BAXF01000351.1:0-2320 GCF_001310435.1 Arthrobacter sp. JCM 19049
CCCCGCCGCTGACGGCCGGCTGCAGGGCGATCTTCGCCCCGTCGGCGGCCTTGATGAACTCGTCCAGCTGCTGCGCGGTGGTGATCTCGGTGAGGTTGAACTCGATGACCTCGCGTTCAACCTCCTCTTCCTGCGCGGCGAACAGGTCAAAGAGCCGCTTGCGCAGGGTGTTGAACTCCAGCGCGTCGAACAGGTTTTCCACGGCCTCACGGTTCGGGCTTTCCAGCACGGACTCTTCCAGGGTGACCGGCAGGTCCAGGTCGCGGTGCAGTTCGTTCAGGCGCCGGTTGCGCTTGACGTTCTCCACGTGTTCGCGCAGGTTGTTGCCCACCTTGCCCTTGATGGAGTCGATGTTCTCCAGCACCCCGTCCAGCGAACCGTACAGGCCCAGCCATTTCGCGGCCGTCTTGGGGCCAACCCCGGGCACGCCGGGCAGGTTGTCCGCGGTTTCCCCGACCAGCGCGGCCAGGTCGCAGTAGCGTTCGGGGCGGACGAAGTACTTGGCTTCGATAGCGT
Organism: Arthrobacter sp. JCM 19049; assembly: GCF_001310435.1. NCBI lineage: Bacteria > Bacillati > Actinomycetota > Actinomycetes > Micrococcales > Micrococcaceae > Arthrobacter > Arthrobacter sp. JCM 19049. The sequence continues at coordinate 517 of NZ_BAXF01000351.1, forward strand.
CGGCGTCCATCGGCGGGATGTCGCTGATGCCCTTCTTCGGGTAGAGCACCAGGGTGTCCTCATTGATCAGCTGGAACGCGTCGCGGTCCCCGGAAACGACCAGCACCTTGAAGCCGGCGTCCTCACCCTGCCGGGCCAGGGTGGCCAGGATGTCATCGGCCTCGTACCCCTCCAGGGTGATGCTGGGAATGTTCATCGCCTTCATGACCTCTTGGATCAGGTCGATCTGGCCGTAGAACTCCTCGGGAGTCTTGTTGCGCCCGCCCTTGTATTCGGTGTACTCCTGGGAGCGCAGGGTCGGGGTGTCCAGGTCGAACGCGACCGCCACGTGAGTTGGCTTCTGCTGGCGGATCATGGTCAGCAGCATGGAGACGAACCCGTGCACAGCGTTGGTGTGCTGACCGGTGCTCGTGGCGAAGTTCTCGGCGGGCAGCGCATAGAAGGCGCGGAACGCCATCGAGTGCCCGTCAATGATCAGCAGTCGTCGGTCCGATTCGGACATCACTTTGGTTGTTTCACTCACACCTGCCAGCCTAGTTGCACTTCGGGACATTTTCACTTCCCGAACCACGCAATCTTTGGCACATCCCCGGGCCCTGGGCTCCGGCCGGAGCGGCAACATGGGCAGGTCAGATGCGGGAGGGGGGGCGGTGCCACTGCCGGGCTACGGGGCGGCAACCCGGTAGCGGTCCTCCAATACCCCGTTCTCGTGGGCCGTGCGGTCGATCAGGGTGAAGTCGGCAGGGGTCTTAGTGTCGAAGACGCTCACCCCGCTGCCCAGGACCACCGGGACGGTAAGCAGCTGCAGCTCATCGAGCACCCGGCGGTAAGGAACCGTCCGGCCAGCTGGGCCCCGCCCAGGATCCAGACGTCCTGCTGACCGGCGCTGCGGGCAATGTCCTGCGACCACAGGTCAATGTCCCCGCGCACGAACGTCAGGTCGGCCCCGGGGGTGGAGGGCAGCTCGTGGTGGGTGAACACCCACACCGGTTTGCCGGCGTAGGGCCAGGGCCGCCCAAGTGCGGTGAGCTGCTTGACCAGCCACAGGTAGGTCTGGCCGCCAATGACGATCGCGCCGATCTCGTCGAAGAACTTCTGGAACCCGGGCAGCGCGCCTGCGCGTCGCCGAAGGGTTCAAGCCAGCGGGTTTCACCGGCCGAATCGGCGATAAAACCATCGATGGAGGCACCCACATAGTATCTGAAGCTCGTCATGGCTCCAGTCTATGGGTGCCTCCATCGGTGAAGGTACTCGGGCGCGAAATTAGCTCAAACGCCCAGGATACTGGCGCTCAGGGCCGGCACGATCAGAATGATGCCGAAAAGCACCACGATTCCGCAAAAGGCGAAGCAGGCGAACGCGCCAAAGCGGTTCAGGGCCTCATGGCGGTCGTCATCGCGGGCGACGGCCAGCAGGCGGACGCCAAACGAGTACGCGCTGACGATGAGGATGGCGGCGACCCAGGTGGTTACCGCGACGATCAGGAATGCTGCCCAGTCGATGGTCACTTCTTGGCCCCCTGCGTGGGATTCTTCTTGGCGTTGTTCTTCGCCGCTTCCTTCGCGGCGGCCTTGGCGGCCTTCTCGCGCTTGCGGCGTTCCTTCTTCGACAGGATCTTCACTGCGGCACCCGAGGAGTCGATGTCGGAGATCGCGTTGTCGTGGCCGACAACGTCACGGCGCGAGAGCACCCAGAACACCAGCAGGATTCCGGCGCCCAGCACGCTGACGACCAGGGTGCCGGCGTTGCCAGGTGCATGACCAGGGCGGCCAGCGCGCCGACGACTGCCGCGGCCGGCAGGGTG
>NZ_BAXF01000352.1:0-2317 GCF_001310435.1 Arthrobacter sp. JCM 19049
GGCTGCGGGCGCGTCCTCAGCTGCGGCCGGCCGGATGTAGCTAGGAGCCGATCTCGGGCTGGATCCGCGGGTCGGGCAGGCTTTCGGGGTAGTCGGCCACCAGCTCCGCGAGCAGCTTTTCGCGCACCATGTTGCGCAGGTCCCACAGGTCTCCGGCGTTGCGGGCCGATAAATAGATGGTCACGGTCTGCAGCCCGCCGACCGCGTCGGTCACGACCAGGGAGTTGCTGCGCCCGTCCCACAGGTCCGAGGACTCCAGCAGTTCGGTGGTGCGCTTGCGCAGGTAGTCCACCGGGGCGTTCCACTTCAGCTCCAGCACCACGTTGCCGCTGATCTCGGTGGAGCGCCGCGACCAGTTCTCAAACGGCGTGGTGGTGAAGTAGGTGGAGGGCAGGATCATGCGCCGCCCGTCCAGCAGCAGGACCACCACGTAGCTCAGGGTGATCTCCTCCACCGAGCCGCGTTCGCCTTCCACCACGATGGTGTCGCCCACGCGGATCGAGTCGGTGAAGGCCACCTGCATGCCGGCAAAAACATTGGACAGCGGGGTCTGCACCGCCAGGCCGACGACCACCGACATCAGGCCGGCGGAGGCCAGAATACCGGCGCCCAGCGCCCTGACCTGTTCGATTGTCAGCAGGATCGCGGCGACCGCCAGCACCACCAGGATCGCGGCCAGCACCCGGCGCAGCAGCCCGATCTGGGTTTCCACCTTCGCCAGCTTGCGTCCGGTGCCGATCTTCTTCTGCAACCGCTCCAGCATGAAGTTCTCGATCCCCTTGGACAGGCGGATCAGGAACCAGGTGACGCAGGTGACCAGCACGACCAGCCAGGCGAACTGCCAGAACTGGTACCCGGTCTGGTCCCGGCGCAGTGCCAGCAGTGCGCTCTTGACCACAATTGCGGCCAGGGCGCCGAAGAACGGCAGCCGGGTGGCGGCAATGTCGCTGGACATGGTCTGGCTGCGGTGGAAAATCCGGGTGAACGCGAAGCTGAGCACGAAGGTCAGGACCGCCGCCAGCAGTAACCCGACCGCGATCACCGCCCAGAATCGCAACGATTCGGGTAGGAACCCGGAGGCTTCGACAACGTCGGTGACTTTGCTTTCGAGGTCTTCAATCGGTGCAGTAGGACTGGGAAGCATGTTCACAGCATGTCACAGTCGGCTTTAACGTTGCTGGGCGACATCCGAGTGTACGCCCAGCGTGGAACCGCGCAAAGTTCCTAGGTATCGAACCGATACCGTTTGGGCGCCGAATCCAACAGTCCCTTGTTTTCGTGGGGCACACCACCTGTACTGGTTTCATGGATCACTGTGCTGTGGTCCAGGCGCTCAAACAGAAGGGAAGCCGGTGAGGGCAATGCGCCGCAAGAAGCTCGGATTAGCCGCGGCAATAATAGCAACAGGACTCATGACAGTGGCACCATCGGCCACTGCGGTATCGGTGCCGGCAGCGTCGCCGGCCACCGCATGCGCCACCGTCTACTGGGGATCGCTGACCAAGACGGTGTCCACCCATGCACGATCCACCAGCGTTGACGATGTGCGTACCGGACGCCACGCCTGCTTCGACCGTCTGGTCATTGACCTGACGGGCAAGAAGACCGGGTACACCGTCAAGTACGTCAACGCGCTCTACGCCCCGGGCAGCGGCAAAAAGGTCACGCTGCGCGGCGGGGCCACGCTGTCCATCACGGTCAACGCCCCGGCCTACAACTCCAAGGGGCAGCCGACCTACAACCCGGGGGCGACGATCCGCTCCCTGGACTACACCACCTTCCGGCAGCTGGCCTACCTGGGCAGCTTCGAAGGCCAAACCGACTGGGCCTGTCCACCCGGGCCCGGCTGCCGATGCGGGCCTTCACGCTGGATGGACCGGGCACCGGTTCACGGCTGGTGATCGATGTCGCCCACCATTGGTAGGCAGCCTGTAGGCCGTCACCCGGCGGCTGTCAGTTTGCCCCTCCGGCCCACGGGCCGGCAACGCTAAGGGTCAGCCGGTGTCATGCGCCCACTTCAGTGCGTAACACCGGCTGACCCGCGCGCACGGATGTGCCACCATGCAATATATGAACCCCGTCTACACCTATCAGCAGGTTGATGTGTTCGCGCCCACCGCCTTCAGCGGCAACGGGCTGGCCGTGGTCTTCGACGCGGATGAGCTGGACACCGAGGCGATGCAGAGCTTCGCACGGTGGATGAACCAGTCCGAAACCGTTTTCTTCATTGCCCCCACCGAGCCCGGGGCCGACTACTCCATCCGGATCTTCACCCCCAGCACGGAGCTGCCCTTCGCCGGGCACCCCACCCTGGGTG
>NZ_BAXF01000353.1:0-2297 GCF_001310435.1 Arthrobacter sp. JCM 19049
TTGAGCAGCTCCACGAGTTCCTCGCTGTCGCCAGGCTGGGTGGGAGCCGCCTCCCCGGGGGCCTCGGGCGGCCGGGGATTCCACCGCCACCGGGGTGATGGTGGAGAAGTATTCGGGGGCCGCCTGCTCGCTGAGGGTCTGGGCCCAGCGGTTCAGGTTGCGCAGCGTGCGCCGCTGCGGATGGTAGGACCACTTGGCCACGTTGGGGGAGTCGTCCTGGTTCTCCTCGGAGAGCGACTCAACGTTGCCTCGTGCAGCGGGGAGTTGAAGATGGCGGTCACCAGCCACTGGCTCCGGGTCCTTCCAGGAATCCCACTGCACCGACTCCGCATCAATGCCCAGCTGGCCCAGCCGGTGGGTGACCATGGCACCCAGGTCGGCCGGCTCCTCGCCAAACGCCTCACGGTACTCGGCATCGGTCTGCGGACCGGAAACCTCCACGCGGCGCGCCAGTTCGGCAATGTGGGCGCGTTCGGCCAGCACCGGGCCTCGTACTTCAGGATCTGCTCGATCGGCACATCCCACTCCACCGACAGGTCATACGCCGAGGCGCCGGCGCGTACTCGGGCCTGGATTTCCCGCGGCGAGTGGTCGGAGGACTGTTCACGGTTGCGCGGTGCACGGGCGCGGGCGATTTCGGCCATGGCGCTGCGCAGTGCATCGTCGACGGGCAGCTCAAAGCTCATCCCGTCGTCACTGCTGACCTGCAGGCTGGAACCATTTTCATGTATTCCTACCAGTCTCAGCTGACGCATTACTACCCTCCACACGGTTTATTTCCTGAGTAAAACTTTGCCACTCAACGCCCGGAATTCCTATTACCGCCAAGGGTGTGGCGCGATTTCCTTGGCCTGGCGCGCGAAGAACGCCCTTCCAGGCAGGATCCGGGGAATTTTTTGCCGTCCAGGACGTTATACACGCGTGCCAGTGGTGGTGTAGTGTACCGCCACGAGTTGTTGCACATCCGTCAAGGAAAAGAGAACGATACTTCAATGGCTACCGACTACGACGCACCGCGCGAAAAGCAGGAGGAATCCGAGACGGCCAGGCAGCTGTCGGATCTGAACGCCGGGCGGACGGCGAAGCAGGCGACCCTGATCGACGAGGATGAAACGGACCTGGCCGAAGTTCGTGCTTCCCGGCGGCGAGGTCACCCAGGAGGAGCTCAGCGTCGAAATCATGCCCGAGCAGGCCGACGAGTTCACCTGTGCCTCCTGCTTCATGGTCCGCCACCGCTCCCAGCTGGCCCGCCAGGACGGCGCGCAGATGTTCTGCACCGAGTGTGAAGACTAACCCGACTCCCCGCGTGAGCGCGCCCGATCCGGGCCCGGCCCATTAACCACCCGAAGCCGCCCAGCACCGCATCCCCGCCAAGGAGGGCAAGTGCTGGGCGGCTTGCTGTATCTGGTGGCGGTCGCCGTCGACAGGCTACTGGCCCTGGGAGTCCCCGTGGTTGGAGCGCGATTCCGGCTGGGCCTGGTCCTCCGCGGTGACGTCCTCGGCCGCGGGCACCTCGTCGGGCTGCCGGTAGGCGTTCATCACACCACCCAGGCGCGGGTGAGCTCCTCGGGGCGGCGGGTGGAGGTCAGCCAGTACGGGGTCTGGTCGCGCGGGTCGGTGATCTCAAGCTTCACCACGGCATCCACCCAGCCGCGCAGGTTCATGTAGGCCAGCCCGTGCAGCTTCTGGCCGCGCTGCTCGAAGGCCTCCTGGCCGCGGTAGCCGATGACCTCGCCAACGTATTGGCGTTCAATGTTCGCCCGGCCCACGCGCACCGAATCCTCGGTCACCGTGATTTGCGGGGTGTTCAGCATCAGGATCACCGTCATCACCACAAAGGCGATCACCCCGGCCAGGATTCCCCAGGCCACTCCGATCGGCGCCAGGGCCACCCCCGCGGTCAAGGCCAGCAGCAGCGGCCAAATCCAGGTTCCGGCCGAAGGCCACAGTTTTTCGTTGAACAGCACGGTCGACTCACCGGAGCTCGCAATACTCATGCCGTCCATTTTAGGCGCTGAACCTGTGCGTGCCGCCCAGCCCGCCCGCAGCGCCGGGCGGCCGGTAAAGAACTATGGGCAATCCGTCCCCGGCCCACCACAGGCGAAGCCCGAGGCGCTAGAGTTGTTCAGGTGCCGCAGGCAGTGCTCCTGCCCGCCCCGCGGCACAGTGAAGCCACTGCCGGATTCAACGGAAGACGAAACACCACCCATGAGTGAACCAAGCCTGCAGATCGCCATCAAACTGCTTGACGATGGGCTGCCCACCCCCGGTTACGCCCACCACGGGGACGGCCGGGG
>NZ_BAXF01000354.1:0-2288 GCF_001310435.1 Arthrobacter sp. JCM 19049
GGCCACCTTGCGCAGGCGCACGGCCGCGTTTTTCAGTACCGGCTGCTTGGAGACCGGGTCCCATTCGGTCAGGGTCAGCTCGTTCGCGGCCCGGTGTGCGGTGGCCGGGGTGCCGCCTCATCCCAGTAGCCGTAGTGGAAGGGCGTGAAGATGGTTCCCTCGCGCACATCGCTGATGCGCAGGGCCGCGGTGATATGTCCGCGGCGGGATTCCACGCTGACGATGTCGCCCTCGTTCAGGCCCCCGGTGGCGGCGTCCACCGCGGAGATCTCCACCCAGGCCTGCGGGGCGGCGGCGTTCAGCTGGGGGCTGCGCCCGGTCTTGGTGCGGGTGTGGAAGTGGTAGGCGGTGCGCCCGGTGGTGTAGCGGAACGGGTAGCCGGTGTCCGGGGTTTCATGGGTGGGATGGTACGGCGCGGTCTTGAAGATGGCCCGCCCAGCCGGGTTCATCGCCTTGTAGGCCTGCGGCCCGACGGTGCCGCCGGTGAGCAGGTCGTGCCCGTAGGTTTCGCAGTAATCCGGGTCGGTGTTGAACACCCCATCCGTGTACAGCCGTTCGGTGCCCCCGGGCTGCTGTTCGGTGCACGGCCAGGGCACCCCGCTGCCCCCGCGCAGCGCCTGGTAGCTCAACGCACTGTAGTCGCATGGCCGCCCGCGGGTGCACAGCTTCCAGGCTTCGAACGCCTCCTCGGGCCCCTGCCAGTCCAGCAGCGGGCTGCCGTCCAGTTGGGTGAAGCCCATCCGCCGCGAATAGTCGATGAACGTCTGCAGGTCGCTGCGGGCCTGGCCGGGCGGATCCACCGCCTTCTGCGAGAGGTGCACCGTGCGGTCCACGTTGGTGAAGGTCCCGGTTTTCTCACCCCACCCGGCCGCCGGCAGCACCACGTCGGCGTACTGCGCGGTTTCGGTCAGGTACAAGTCCTGCACCACCAGGAACAGGCCCCGACTGGCCAGGATGTCGCGGATGCGGGGCAGTTCGGGCAGTGACACGGCCGGGTTGGTGGCCGAAACCCACAGGAACTGGATGGAGCCTGCTCCACGTAGCGGAAGATCTGCATGGCGTGGGTGGGCGGCGCCAGTGCGGGATCGTGGCCGGGTCCACGTTCCACAGTTGGGCCAACTCCTGCACGTGCTGCGGGTTTTCCCAGTTGCGGAAGCCGGACAGGTCCCCGTCGGCCCCGCATTCGCGATTGTTCTGGGCGGTGGGCTGACCGTTCATCTGCAGGATCCCGCTGCCGGGTTTGCCGATCAGCCCGCGCAGCAGGTGCAGGTTGTTCACGGCACAGGAGGAGGCGGTGGCCTGGGAGGACTGGTAGAAGCCCTGCAGCACGGTGGAGAGCACCCGTTCACTGGTGCCAAAGATCTCCGCGGCGCGGCGCACGTCCTGAGCATCGACCCCGCAGGTGCGGGCCACCTCCTGTGGGGTCCACGGTTCGACGGTGGAGCGCAGTTCCTCCACATTCATGGTGTGCCGGCGGATGTAGTCCTCGTCGATCCAGCCGTTGACGAACAGTTCGCGCACCAGCCCGTGCATCAGGGCCAGGTTGGTCCCCGGCTTCAGCGCCAGGTGCACCTCGGCGTGCCGGGCGACGTCGGTGTCCCGAGGATCCACGCACACCAGCCGGGGTTTGTCCGGCCCGGCCAACCGGTCCAGCACCCGGGCCAGAGCACGGTCTGGGTTTCGGCCATGTTGTGGCCGAACAGGAACAGCGCATCGCATGCGTCGATGTCCCGATAGCTTCCGGGCTGCCCGTCGGAGCCGAAGGATTCCTTCAAGGCGGTGGCGGCGGTGGCGGTGCACAGCCGGGTATTGCCGTCCATGTGTGGGGTGCCGATCCCGGCCTTGCCCACGATCGCCTGGGCGTAGTACTCCTCCAGGAACAGCTGCCCGCTGGTGTAGAACCGTGGCTGAGCGGCCCCTTGGTCTGCAGCAGGTGGCGGCTGCGCTGCACGATGCGCTCCATGGCGGTGTCCCAGTCGCAGGGAACCAGTTCCCCGTCCTGGCGGATCATGGGGGTGGTGAGCCGGTCGGGACTGTTCATGGCCTGCCAGCTGGCGAACAGCCCCTTGGGTCCAAGCCGGCCGTGGTTGACCCGGTCCGCAGCGCGCCCGCGCACCCCGACCATGGTCCCGTCCTTGACCGCGATGTCGATTCCGCAGCCGTTGCTGCACAGCACGCACGCGGACTGCACCCAGCGCTCAACCTCGGATTCCTCCACCCCTCGGCCAGCACCTGGTCCCCCCGCACCGGCCACCGCTCCTCGCGCCCGTACGGGGTGCGGGTGCCCC
>NZ_BAXF01000355.1:0-2291 GCF_001310435.1 Arthrobacter sp. JCM 19049
TGGTACACTGCCTGCTGATTGGTGCGCTCGCCGGAGTGCTGGTGGGCTGCCTGCGGGCCATCACCCTGGCCAGCCGGGCGGTGAAGCGGGTGGAGGACATGCTCGCCGTATCCACGCTGATCCTGCTGTTGACCGGGTCGCTGAGCTGGTACGCCATGCAGGTGCTCGGGCAGGTCTGAATCGGAAATGACGGAGGGCACGTGATTCGCCTCTCGTTGATTAAGTAACCTGCGCCCGCGGCGCGCTAGGATGGAGCCATGAACGAAAATTACCTTGCACTAGAGATCTTCTACCTGGCGCTGCTGACCGTTGCCGGTCTGGGCATGGCCGGTTTCGCCGGACTGGTTGTCAAGCGCCTTTTCAAGGGGCAGAAGTAGGAAAGGCGCACACCGCAGGGTGTGCGCCTCTTTCATTTACATCCACGGAAAGCGAGCGCCGTTATGGCTATTGAAATTCCCACGGATCTCACCCCGGAACTCGTTCCGCTGTCCTGGCTGATCGGTGTCTGGGAAGGCTCGGGCAAGCTGGGCGAAGGCGAAGCAGATGACGAGCACTTCTGGCAGCAGGTGACCTTCCGGGACACCGGTCTGCCCTACCTGGAGTACCGCAGCGAATCCTCTCACCGATGCCGAAGGCACCCGGCTGCGCCCCCTGGCCGTCGAGTCCGGCTTCTGGTCCCTGGACCGCAAGCAGGAAGCCGCCGACCCTGGCCCGGGCATGACTCCCGGCGACCCGTTCCCGGTGCTGCGCTCGGCCGACGATGTCGAGAAGCTGCGCACCGAAGACGGTTTCAAGATCCAGGCCAGCATCAACCATCCGGCGGTCTCAGCGAGCTGTACTACGGGGTCATCAACGGCCCGCGCATTCAGCTGGCGACCGAGGCCCTGCTGCGCAGCGAAAACTCCAAGCCCTACGCCTCCTCGACCCGCATCTACGCTGGTGGGCGGGGACCTGTTCTGGCGTTGGGACGTCTCACAGGGCGATAGCGATTTGAAGGCCCACGCGTCGGCGGCCCTGAAACGGGTCGGCCAGACCGAGCCCGGCCAAGCGGGAGAAGACGGAAACCAGGAATGAGCAAAAAGTACACTTCGGTTCTGCTGCAGCGTGACGGGGCCGTGGAGGCCTCCGGCGTGGATGCCGGGGTTGCCGCCCACTACGGGGCACCGACCCGCGAGGCCCGCAGCCTCTTCGACGGTACCGCGGTGGCGGACCTGAGCCACCTGGACATCCTGCAGCTGCGCGGCGAAGACCGCTTGACGTGGCTGGACACCATCAGCAGCCAGCGCTTGAGCGACGTGAAGCCGGGGCAGAGCACCCAAAGCCTGCTGTTGAGCGTCCAGGGCCGGGTGGAGCATGAGCTGAAAATCCTGGCCGCCGACGACCTGTTGTGGATCATCGCGGAGCCCGGGCGCGGCGAACCGCTGGCCGAGTACCTGAACTCGATGCGGTTCATGTCCCGGGTTGAAGTCGTGGATTGTTCAAACACCCACGGGGTCATTGCCAGCACCAGGCCGCGCCCCGAACTGGGCGATGTGGTGTGGGAGAACCCCTGGCCGAATGTGATCGGCGGGGGACATGCATACTCCACCGGGGAGCACCCGGGCCTGGAACGGCCCTGGCTTGAATACATCGTGCCGCTGGAGCAGCTGGCCTCCCTGGTCGGGGACCTGCCCCTGGCCGGGACCATGGCGGTGGAGGCGCTTCGCATCGCGGCCTGGGAGCCGCGGTTCATCGTGGACACCGATGACAAGAGCATCCCGCACGACTGGACTGGCTGCGTACCGCGGTGCACCTGAACAAGGGCTGCTACAAGGGCCAGGAAACCATTGCCCGGGTTCACAACCTGGGTCATCCGCCGCGTCGCCTGGCGATGCTGCACCTGGACGGGTCCATGCATACCCTGCCTGCGCCCGGTTCACCGGTCAAGGACGGGGAACGGGTTGTCGGCCGGGTCACCTCGGTGGCATTGCACTACGAGGCTGGGCCGATTGCCCTGGCCACGCTGCGCCGCAATGTGCAGCCGGATGCCGAACTGGTGGTCCAGGACGGTGAAAGCAGCTACCCGGCCGCCCAGGAGGTCATCGTCTCACCGGAGGCCGGCCAGGTGGCCGGCCGGTTTACCGGCTTCCTGCGCCCGCCACGCGGCTGACCAGGCGCCAAGTACGCACCGCCGCGGGCCACCGCTGCCTTCTTCCTCTGGAGGCAGCGGTGGCCCGCGGCCGTTAAACGGCTCTTCGCAATCGAGGGTGTAGGGCAGCATTGCCGTTGATCTGATTTCTGGGCGTGTCGCA
>NZ_BAXF01000356.1:0-2285 GCF_001310435.1 Arthrobacter sp. JCM 19049
GCTGCCGCTGCTGGGCTAGGCAGGACCCGCCGATCCCGGCCAATCCGCACGGAAGGCACCGCTGCCGCCCATTGCCCGGCGGTGGCGCGAAAGGCAAAAAACCTCCGCGGTGCAGCAGCACCACGGAGGTTTTTTCACGCCCTAGCGCACACGGCGCCCGGGACCGGCCCCTGGACCGTTGCCCGCAGGCAGGTCCTAGACGGTCGCCTTCGCGCGAACGTTGGACTCGATCTGCGAGCCGACGTTCTCGTCGATGTTCTTCCAGTACTGGATGGCGTTGGACAGAACCGGCTCGATGACGCCCTCCAGGCGCCGGTGACGGTCTGCACCAGACGGGCACGCTGCTCGTCGTCCATGACCTCGCGCACCAGGATGCCCGGCTGCACGAAGTCGCCATCGTCCTCACGCAGGGTGTAGGACGAGCGCACCAGGTCTCCATCGGATTCGAAGGAGTTGTCGACCGGGCCGGTCTCATCGCTCCAGGAATCACCGAAGGAGTTCGGGACGTAGTAGCTGCGGGCACCGGAGTGCTCGTACCACATGTTGCCCTCGAAGTTGTAGCTGTGCACCGGAACCTTCGGGCGGTTGACCGGCAGCTGCTGGAAGTTGGTGCCGATGCGGTAGCGCTGGGCATCCGCGTAGGCGAAGTTGCGGCCCAGCAGCATCTTGTCCGGGCTCATGCCCATGCCGGGGACCATGTTCGCCGGCGAGAAGGCGGCCTGCTCGATCTCGGCGAAGAAGTTCTCCGGGTTGCGGTTCAGGGTCAGGGTACCGACCTTGATGCGCGGGTAGTCCTTCTTCGACCAGGTCTTGGTCAGGTCGAACGGGTTGTAGCGGTAGGTCTTGGCCTCTTCATACGGCATGACCTGGATGTACAGGTCCCACTGCGGGAAGTTGCCTTCCTTGATGGCGTTGAACAGGTCGCGGCGGTGGAACTCGGCGTCCGCACCGGCCAGGCGCTCTGCCTCGGCCCCGTCGATGGTCTCGAACTTGTCCGACTGCTTGTTGATGAAGTGGTACTTCACCCAGAACTTCTCGCCGGCCTCGTTGACCCACATGTAGGTGTGCGAGCCGTAGCCGTTCATTTCACGCCAGGTCTTGGGCAGGCCGCGGTCACCCATGATGTAGGTGACCTGGTGGGCCGACTCGGGGTTCTGGGTCCAGAAGTCCCACTGCATGGTGCCGTCGCGCAGGCCCGAATCCGGCAGGCGCTTCTGCGAGCGGATGAAGTGCGGGAACTTCATCGGATCGCGCAGGAAGAACACCGGGGTGTTGTTGCCCACCAGGTCGAAGTTGCCTTCGGTGGTGTAGAACTTCAGGGCGAAGCCGCGCACGTCGCGCCAGGTGTCCGGGGAGCCGAGCTCACCGGCCACGGTGGAGAAACGCAGCAGGGTCTCGGTCTTGACACCCTTCTGGAACAGTGCAGCCTTGGTGTACTGCGAGACGTCCTCGGTGGTCTCGAATTCGCCGAAGGCGCCAGCGCCCTTGGCGTGCGGACGACGCTCCGGAACGTTCATGCGGTTGAAGTGCTGCAGGGTCTCGACCAGGTGGTGGTCGTGCAGCACGATGGGGCCATCGGCACCCACGGTCAGCGAGTTGCGGTCGCTGACGGCTGGGATGCCAGCCTGAGTGGTCGAACCGGTGTGGTGACCGTTGTTTTCGGCAGCCATGTGCTCTCCTTTGTTTGGATCCGGCTAGGTGGTCAGGGAAGGTTCAGTCCAGCGGACGCCGCACACTTGGCGCAGGTCCCGTGATAGAGGACTTCAGCACGGAGATTTTCATCCCGCGGACGATGTTGGGGTCCAGGCAGGCCGGCGCGTGGTGGGCAGCGCGACATCCTCGACGAGTCCGCACTGCGTGCAGACGGCATGGTGGTGGTCGGTGATCCGGGTTTCGTAGCGTGCCCCCGCATGCGGCACATCCAGCCGGCGCAGCAGCCCGGAGCTGGCCAGGTCGTTCACCACGGTGTGCACGGTGCCCAGCGCGATCCCGGGGATCTCCTGCTGGGCGTGGCGGTGCAGCTCATCGGCGGTGGAATGCGGGTGGCGGTGCGCAGTCCAGGACGGCCACACGCTGCTTGGTCACACGCCGGCCCGCGGCGCGCAGGGGCTCGGCCCAGCGTGCATGCGAAGCGTCGGTCTGATCGTGTGCCATATCTCTATCATGCCACAAACTTGAATAGTTCAAAATAAGCGCGGGATGGATTTTCGCTGGGAGACTAATCTGCTCCTGCCGGATCCGCTGCGGTAGCGGCACCTTTGGGGAGCCGGCGCCGGGCGGGGGAG
>NZ_BAXF01000357.1:0-2283 GCF_001310435.1 Arthrobacter sp. JCM 19049
CCAGGCCACCGACGAGCAGCGCGCGGCCGTGGCCGACGTGGTGATCTACAACGACGGGAGCATCGAGCAGCTGAACGAGAAGGTCACCCGCGTCTTCCGGAACGGGTTTAGTGCATGAAGCTAACCCTGCGGATCTCCAAATGGGTGATGCTTGCCGCGTTCGCCGTCGCCTGGTGCTGTGGCTGGGCTTTGGCGGGCGCAGTGAGTTCGTCGCCTCGAATGGGCCCTACTCCCCGGTGGTCTACGTCTCTGGGTGGCTGGCGCTGCTGGGGCTGGCCGCGGCGACCGTGCTTACCACCGGCTTCTTTGGCTCGATGATGTCCAACACGGCCAAGCGGGCGATCATCCGCGGCGGGATGCGCCGAGGGCGATAACGGGTGCCGCGCGGGGGTGCGGCTCGTTATGCTGGGTGCATGAGCCTTGCACAGCCGATCAAGCGCGTCGTCGCCCCCTTTGAAGTCATCAGCGAATACCAGCCTGCCGGGGACCAGCCGCAGGCGATCGCCGAGCTGGCCGAACGCATCAAGGCCGGCGAGAAGGACATTGTGCTGATGGGCGCCACCGGCACCGGCAAGTCCGCCACCACCGCCTGGCTGGTGGAGCAGGTGCAGCGCCCCACCCTGGTGATGGTGCAGAACAAGACCCTGGCCGCGCAGCTGGCCAACGAATTTCGTGAACTGCTGCCGAACAACGCGGTGGAGTACTTCGTCTCCTACTACGACTACTACCAGCCCGAGGCCTACGTGCCGCAGACCGATACCTTCATCGAGAAGGACTCCTCGATCAACGAGGAGGTGGAGCGGCTGCGCCACTCGGCGACGAACTCGCTGCTCACCCGCCGCGACACGATCGTGGTCGCCACCGTCTCGTGCATCTACGGCCTGGGCACCCCGGAGGAATACGTCGCCGGGATGGTCACCCTGCGCCGCGGCATGCAGCTGAACCGGGACGACATGCTGCGCCAGTTCGTGGCCATGCAGTACACCCGCAACGACATGGACTTCCACCGCGGCACCTTCCGGGTGCGCGGGGACACGGTGGAGATCATCCCGATGTACGAGGAGCTGGCGGTGCGCATCGAGTTCTTCGGTGACGAGGTCGACGCGATCCACACCCTGCACCCGGTGACCGGGGAAGTGGTGCGGGGAGGAGGACGAGATGTACGTGTTCCCGGCCAGCCACTATGTGGCCGGTGCGGAGCGGATGAACCGGGCGATCAAGTCGATCGAGGATGAGCTGGCCGAACGGCTGGCGGAGCTGGAGCAGCAGAACAAGCTCGTCGAGGCCCAGCGGCTGCGCATGCGCACCACCTATGACCTGGAAATGATGGAGCAGATGGGCTTCTGCAACGGCATCGAGAACTACTCGCGGCACATTGACGGGCGTGAGGCCGGTTCGGCCCCGCACTGCCTGCTGGACTACTTCCCGGATGACTTCCTGCTGGTGATCGACGAGTCGCACGTGACCGTCCCGCAGATCGGGGCGATGTACGAGGGGGACATGTCCCGCAAGCGCACCCTGGTCGAGCACGGCTTCCGGTTGCCCAGCGCCATGGACAACCGGCCGCTGAAGTGGGACGAGTTCCTGGAGCGGATCGGGCAGACGGTGTACCTCTCGGCGACCCCGGGCAAGTACGAGCTGGGCAAGTCCGACGGGGTGGTGGAGCAGATCATCCGCCCCACCGGCCTGGTGGACCCGCAGATCATCGTCAAGCCGACCAAGGGCAGATCGATGACCTGCTCGATGAGATCCGGGTGCGCGTGGAGCGCGACGAGCGCGTGCTGGTGACCACGCTGACCAAGCGGATGGCCGAGGACTTGACCGACTACCTGACCGAACACCAGGTCCGGGTGCAGTACCTGCACTCGGATGTGGACACGATCCGGCGGGTGGAGCTGCTGCGCGAACTGCGCATGGGCTCCTTCGACGTGCTGGTGGGCATCAACCTGCTGCGTGAGGGCCTGGACTTGCCCGAGGTGTCCCTGGTGGCGATCCTGGACGCGGACAAGCAGGGCTTCCTGCGCTCGGCGACCTCGCTGATTCAGACGATCGGGCGTGCGGCGCGCAACGTCTCGGGCCAGGTGTTCATGTATGCGGACAAGGTGACCGACGCGATGGCCCAGGCGATCGAGGAGACCAACCGGCGCCGGGCGATCCAGCAGGCGCACAACGAGGAGCACGGCATCGACCCGCAGCCGCTGCGCAAGAAGATCGCGGACATCACCGACCAGCTGGCCCGCGAGGACGCCGACACCCAGGAGCTGCTGAACAACAACCGGCGGC
>NZ_BAXF01000358.1:0-2273 GCF_001310435.1 Arthrobacter sp. JCM 19049
CGGCGGCATGGAGATCGCGCTGGCCTGCACCTACCGCACCGTGTCCACCACGGCCGAGGCGCTGGGGCTGCCCGAGTCCTTCCTGGGCCTGATCCCGGGCTGGGCCGGCATCTACCGCCTGCCGCGGCTGATCGGGCCCGAGGAGGGCCTGAAGGTGATCATCCAGAACCCCTGGAACAACAACCGCACCCTCTCCGGCCCACAGGCCTACAAGCTGGGCGCCGCCGATGCGCTGTACGAGCCGGCCGACTTCCTGGAGCAGTCCCTGGCTTCGCCGATGAGGTGCTCACCGGCCAGCGCACCGTGCAACGCCCGAATGCGGTGGATGATGCGGACCCGCAGGTCGCCGCCCGATTCCACGCCGCCGCCGATGAGGCCGAAAAGTTCGTCGACGCCAAGGTCCACGGCGCCGCCCCGGCCCCGTACAAGGCGCTGGAGGTCTTCCGCGCCGGGATCGGCAAGAGCCAGAAGCACTCCGCGCAGCTGGAAATCGAGGCACTGACCGAACTGATGGCCACCCACCAGTTCCACAACACCATCTACGCGTTCCTGGACCTGGTCCAGCGCCGCTCCAAGCGTCCGGCCGGGGCGCCGGACAGGAAGCTGGCCAAGCCGGTGACCAAGGTCGGCGTGGTCGGGGCCGGGCTGATGGCCAGCCAGCTGGCGCTGCTGTTCGTGCGCCGGCTGAACGTGCCGGTGGTGCTCACCGACCTGGACCAGTCCCGCATCGACAAGGGCCTTGGCTACATCCACGGGGAGATCGACAAGCTGGGCGCCAAGGGCCGGATGAGCGCCGACGCGGTCAACCGCGCCAAGGCCCTGGTCTCCGGCTCGGTGACCAAGGACGCGTTCGCCGACGCCGACTTCGTCATCGAGGCGGTGTTCGAGGAGCTGAGCGTGAAGAAGCAGGTGTTCGCCGAGGTGGAGGCCGTGGTCTCCCCCGAGTGCATCCTGGCCACCAACACTTCCTCGCTCTCGGTCACCGAGATGGGCCGGGACCTGAAGCACCCCGAACGCCTGGTCGGGTTCCACTTCTTCAATCCCGTCGCCGTCATGCCGCTGCTGGAGATCGCGGCCACCGAGTGGACCGACGAGGCGACCTTGTCCACCGCGTTCGTGCTGGGCAAGTCGCTGCGCAAGACCTGCGTGCGCACCACCGACTCGGCCGCGTTCGTGGTCAACCGGGTACTGCTGCGGCTGATGAGCGAGGTGCAGGCCGCGTACGACGAGGGCACCGACGCGCAGACCGCGGACAGCGCGCTGCAGCCGATGGGCCTGCCGATGAGCCCGTTCACGCTGCTGGCGATGGTCGGGCTGCCGGTGGCGCAGCATGTGAACGAATCGCTGCATGCGGCGTTCGGTGAGCGTTTCAAGGTCTCGGCCAACCTGCAGGCGCTGATCGACGCGAAGATCACCGCGCTGTGGGTGAAGGACGAGCAGGGCAACCAGGTCATCGACGAAGGCGCTGCAGGTCATGAGCTTCGGTGACCAGCCTCCACCGCCGAGCAGCTGCTCACCCGGGTTCAGGACGCCCTGGCCGAGGAGATCGGCCTGCTGCTGGAGGAAGGGGTCGTCGCCGCGCCGCAGGACGTGGACCTGTGCATGATCACCGGCGCCGGCTGGCCGATGCACCTGGGCGGGATCACCCCGTACCTGGACCAGATCGGCGCCTCGCAGCGGGTGAACGGCAAGAAGTTCCACGCCTAACCCGTCCCTGCGCCAGCAGGCGCACAGCCCCGGTACACCCGCAGCGCGGGGTGCCGGGGCTGTGCGCGTTGGGCGCCGGCGCTTTCCCGGGCGGGTTTTCTCTGGAAGAATGGAGGCATGACTGACGCCGTTCGCCCAGATCGCCGCACCATCATGTGCGCCACCGCCCTGTTCGGAGCCACCGCCACGCTGAGCGCCTGCGGGGATGGACACTCCGAGGCCCCGGTCAACACCCCCGGGCCGGTCCCCGAGCCCAGCGGCGAGGGACAGGTGGTCCTGCCCGCCAAGGACCTGCCGGTCAAGTCCCGTGCCCAGGTTGCCGCGAAAGACCCCTCCGGCGCGGACGTCGGGGTGCTGCTCTACCGCCAGGACGAGCAGACCGTGCTGGCCTACTCGAACATCTGCACCCACCAGGCTGCGCGGTGGGCGTGAAGTCCCCGGCCAAGACGGACTTCTACTGCGCCTGCCACGCTCGCACTTTGACCCGCTGGACGGCACCGCCACCGAGGGCCCGGCCAAGGCGCGCTGACCCGCTTCGCCTGCACCATAGAGCAGGGCAACATCCT
>NZ_BAXF01000359.1:0-2264 GCF_001310435.1 Arthrobacter sp. JCM 19049
CCACCGTGCCGGCTCGGGGTCGTGAGCGGCGGGCGGCGAGCGGGTGGCAGACATTTTCCAATCAACCGGGCAGCCGTGGAGCACCACGGAGCACTGCCCAGCAACCACCGGTGCCCTCACTCCCGGGGCATCACCAAAGCACAAGGAGAAAACAGATGCGCAAGATCCTGAACTGGGCCTTTGGCTACATGCTGGTCGGGGTGGCCTCCGGCCTGTTCTACCGCGAGTTCACCAAGGCCAACGACTTCCCGGCCGGCGAATTCACACAGCTGGGCCTGGCCCACACCCACCTGCTCACCCTGGGCTTCATCGTCCTGCTGATCGTGCTGCTGCTGGAGAAGGCGTTCGCGCTCTCCACGCACCGCAAGCTGTTCGGCTGGTTCTTCGCCACCTACAACGCCGGGGTCATCCTCACCTCGGCGATGCTCATCGTGCACGGCATGCTCACTGTGCGCGGGGTGGAGTCCTCCGCGATGATTGCCGGGTTCGCCGGGTTGGGGCACATGTTCCTGACCGCCGGGATGATCCTGCTGTTCGTGCTGCTGCGCCGCCAGGTGCGTCCTGCCATGGCGGGCGGCACCACGGCCGCTGCGGGTCAAGCCGGGCTGCAGCGCTAGCGCTCGGCGGTGAGGGCTGCGGGGTACTCGGACCAGACCGGGACCTAGCCCAGCAGCACCAACCCGGGTGTGGCTTCTGGCCGCACCCGGGTTATTGGGCAGGGGTGCGCTCGAACTTTCTTGACGGGTCTGCTCAAATCGGGCTGCATCTGGTGACAGTCCTGATGCAGCCGCACCATGGCACAGCGGCTGTACGCGTCACCTTCTGCTGTAGATGTTGTCCTGCATGTGTCGATGTCCTTGGCCAGCACAGTAGAATCAGTGACTTGGAAAAATTGTGAACCGCGGGCCCACAGTCTATGGCGTGAATCCGGACCCGCAGACCCGCTGCGCGCACTACCACCGGGACGTCGACGTCATCGCGATCAAGCACTACTGCTGCGCCAGGTACTACCCCTGCCACCTGTGCCACGCCGAGCTGGCCGATCACCCGGCCAGGTGTGGCCGTTGCGCCACTTCGACCAGCCGGCAGTGCTGTGCGGAGTGTGCGGCACCCAAATGAGCGTCGCCCAATACCTGGGCATCGACCACTGCCCGCACTGTGCGGCGCAGTTCAATCCCGGGTGCAAGCTGCACCGCGAACTGTACTTCGCCGGCGCGGAAACATGTCGCGGCAACGACACGGACCAGCCCCTGCCGGGCCTCGAGGCCCGGTCCGGCAACTAGCGCCCCTGTCCGTGCGGGGAGCGGCTGCCCCCGCGTGGAGTTCGTTCCCGCGTGGAGTTGGTTCCCGTGCAGAGTTCGATCCCGTGGCAGAGTGCCGGCGTTAGCCCCGGCGCGGGGCGGCGGCTATCCTTCCCAGGGAAGCCGGCCGGATTCGTTGGCGACCTGCGGCACCACCAGGACCGGGCGGCCCTGCCGGTGCGACAAGCTCACGGCGATCGACCCGTCAATGAACTGCTCCATGCGGTTGCGCCAGCCCTTGCGGCGCGTGCCGACCACGATCATGTTGGCATCCAGCTCCTCGGCCAGTTGCGCCAGCGCCTTGGCCGGGTCCCCTTCCACCTCGCGCGCCTCCCAGCTGACCTGCAGCGGATCGAACACCTCAGCCAGGTGATCGCGCAGCCCCTGCGGGAACGGCACCTCCTGCTCATCGGGGTGCGCCGAGCCGCTGATCGCCGGGCTGGCCTCGGCCAGGTTCTCGGGCAGGCGCTGGGTGATGAACCGTCCGGTGTGCACGTGCACGCACACCACGCGGGCCTGCAGCTGCGCGGCCAGCGGGGCGACCGCGTTGAGCACCGTCGGGGACTGGTCCGGCTCGACGCCGACCAGCAGGGTGGCGGTGGAAGGGGACGGGTTCTGGGTCATCGGTACTCCCGTGCTCGTGCAGCACCTGCGCCACTCAAAGTGCAGGTGGCGGCGAGGATCTTCGCCGCTCAACCCCAGTATGGCACGGCCGCCGAACGCTTTGGCACCATCGGACGCCCCGCCCCGGCGGTACTGCGCGGGTGCTGCGCGGATACAGCGCGGATGCTGTCGGGCAGGGCCGGTAGGGTGGGGTGCATGCTGCAGACCCTGGCGATCAGCGGGTACCGTTCGGTGCGCGACCTGGTCATCGAACTGGCCCCGCTGACCGTGATCACCGGAGCCAATGCCGTGGGCAAATCCAACGTCTACCGCGCGCTGAAGCTGATCAGCGAACTCGGC
>NZ_BAXF01000360.1:0-2259 GCF_001310435.1 Arthrobacter sp. JCM 19049
CTCCGCCGCTGTGGCGCCACGGCACGATTTAGACGTCAAACGCGGCCACCGCCGGCAAGGCGATGGCCGCGTTCTGAGATTCGGTCCGCAGCGGCGGCGGGCTGCTTTGCGGTGAACCCGTGGCTGGGGTCGGCCCTACTTGACCTGATCGATCACGGTTTCGGCCACCTGGCGCATGCTCAGCCGGCGGTCCATGGAGGTCTTCTGGATCCAGCGGAACGCCTCGGGCTCGGTCAGCCCCATCTTGGTGATCAGCAGGCTCTTGGCCCGATCCACCAGCTTGCGGGTCTCGAACTGCTCGCTGAGGTTGCTGACTTCCTCCTCCAGGGCGCGCAGCTCGTCGTGCCGGGAGATCGCGATCTCGATGGCCGGGGTCAGGTCGGCCTCGGTGAACGGCTTGACACGTACGCCATGGCGCCGGCCTCCCGGGCCCGGTCCACCAGTTCCTTCTGGCTAAAGGCGGTCAGCAGCACGACCGCAGATGCGTTCCTTGACGATGGTTTCCGCGGCGCTGATCCCGTCAAGCACCGGCATCTTCACGTCCATCAGGACCAGATCCGGCTTCAGGTCGCGGGCCTTCTCAATGGCGCTTTCCCCATTGTCGACCTCGGCCACTACCTCGTATCCCTCTTGGCGCAGGATTTCGACGATGTCCAGGCGGATCAGGGTCTCATCCTCGGCCACGAGTACGCGGCGGGCGGTGCCAGGCGTTTCGGCGGGGATCTTGGTGATGTCGGGCAGCTGGCTCAATTCGTTTCCTTTGTGTTCACACGGGCAGCAATTCTGGTCGCTCGCTAACGCCGGAAGGCAGATGCTGGGCGGGAAACCGGGGTTTCTAAGAACAGCCTACTTGCCTGGGGGCCGGTATGCCCGATGACGCGGAAGATTCGATTAGGAAATCCAAAATCCGTCCAGTACTATCGTAAAAGTGCCAGCCAAGTGGCGGAATCGGTAGACGCGCCGCACTCAAAATGCGGTATCGAAAGATGTGTGGGTTCGAGTCCCACCTTGGGCACCTGGTGATGGAATCCCCTTCGCACGACCTGCGGGTTGCGCGGTGGGGATTTTTCGTGCCAGCAGTGCTTTGCACCGCATCCGCAGAAACGAAAAGCCGGCGGAAACCGCCTGTTAGCTTGATCATAGGATGATCCGGGTTCACCTGCGTGTCACCCGTTGTTCGCCAGATCTGGGTTGACTTTTCAGATTGACTCAGTGACAGGTAGTCATATGATTGAACTGGCTCGCGGCCATTGTGCCGTGTCGTTCACCGTGCAGATGGATCGACATCGCGGTGTGCTGAGCAGAAAACTTTCCCTTAGCCGTTCGACCCCCAGGCTGGTATTCAATGGATTTGACGCTCATCGTCGTCCTGGTCATTACCTTGGCGTTGTTCTTCGACTTCACCAACGGTTTTCATGACACGGCCAATGCGATGGCCACTCCAATCGCAACCGGCGCCATCACAGCGAAAAAAGCTGTGTTGCTCGCCGCAGCCTCAACTTGGTAGGCGCGTTTCTCTCCACCGAGGTTGCCAAGACGATCTCCGGCGGAATCATCAAGGAGGGCGAGGGCGGCGTGCAAATCATGCCGGAAATGATCTACGCCGGCCTGATGGGCGCAGTGATCTGGAACGTGCTGACCTGGCTGTTGGGCCTTCCCTCCAGCTCCTCCCACGCATTGTTCGGCGGCCTGATCGGTGCGGCCATCGTCGGCGCCGGGCTGGGCGCCATCGACTACGGCGTGCTGATGAGCAAGGTGCTGCTGCCGGCGCTGTGTGCCCCGGTGATTGCCGGTGTCTCCGCGTACGTGTGTACGAAGCTGGCCTACGCCATCACCAAGCGTCAATCAGGCGCTTCGCCCAAGCGCGGCGGCTTCCGCTACGGCCAGATCTTCTCCTCCTCGCTCGTGGCACTGGCCCACGGCACCAACGACGCGCAGAAGACCATGGGCGTCATCACCCTGACCCTGGTTGCCGCCGGGATGCAGGAAGCCGGCACCGGCCCGCACCTGTGGGTCATCACCAGCTGTGCGCTGGCCATCGCGCTGGGCACCTACACCGGCGGTTGGCGCATCATCCGCACCATGGCTCGGGCCTGACCGATGTGAAGCCCGCGCAGGGCTTCTCCGCGGAAGTGTCCACCGCCTCGGCGATCCTGGCCTCCTCGCACCTGGGCTTCGCCCTGTCGACCACCCAGGTCGCCTCCGGTTCGGTGATTGGTTCGGGCATGGGCCGCAAGGGCGCGAGGTGCGTTGGGGGAC
>NZ_BAXF01000361.1:0-2259 GCF_001310435.1 Arthrobacter sp. JCM 19049
CTGCCGCCGCTTGCGCCGGCCCGGGTCAGTCGATGCGCTCGAGCTTGCCCAGGTCCTCGGCCCCGGGGATGGTGTCCTCGATGGCCCGCGGCGGGTTGATCATGATCGCCCCGGCCAGCATCACCACGATGCACCCGCCGAGCATCGCAAAGGCCGCGCCCCAGGAATCGGTGGCCTTCTGCACCACACCGAAGAGCATCGGCACCACGGCCGCCCCGGCATACCCCAGCCCCTGGGCGAAGCCGGACAGCACGCCCGAACCGTAGGTGGTGCGCGAGCGCAGATTCATCATCAGCAGTGCGATCGCAAACGTGCCCTGGCCCAGGCCGGCCAGCGCCACCCACACGGCGGTGTTGTTCGTCGGGGACAGGTAGATACCAGGTGCCGCCGATCCAGCAGGCGGTGAACACGCCCACCGCCACGATCGGGTGCTTCAGCCGCGGCACCCACAACGGCACCAGCAGGCTGACCGGCAGGCCCAGGATCGCAAACAGCGCCAGCATCGAACCGGAGGTGCCCTCGCTCAGGCCCATCGCGGTCAGGTAGGGCGGCAGCCAGGTGAAGTAGACGTAGGTCTGGGCGGAGTTGCCGGCCAGGTAGATCGCCAGCCCCCAGGCCACCTTGGACTTCCAGGGGTTCAGCTTCAGCCCCGGTGCACTGCCGCCGGCCAGCGGCGCGGGCATGTCCGGGCGCGCCACCTTGCGGTCGGCGATCAGCTGCAGCAGCCAGGGCAGCAGCACCACGGCGGAGAGCAGCGCCCACGAGCCGATGGACAGCTGCCAGGTGGAGGCGTTGGCCAGCGGGACCGAGAACTGCGGGGCCACCCAGGTGCCCACGGCCAGCAGGGTCACATACCCGCTGGTGACCACGCCGATGTGGTCCGGGAAGTACTTCTTCACCAGCGGCGGCAGCACCACGTTGCCCATGCCGTAGCCGGCCAGCGCGACGATCGACAGCCCCAGGAAGAGGTACACGTCCGAAACCCAGGGGCGGATCACCTGTCCGACGATGGCCAGCAGCACCGAGACCACCAAGGTGCGCTCCAGGCCCCAGGCACGGATCAGCCGCGGGGTGAGCAGCCCGAAGACCGCGAAGGCGATGGGGCCAGCATGGCCAGCAGCCCGGTGGTGAATTCGGTGAACGCGATGTTCTCGGAGATCCGCTGCAGCAGCGGCGGCACGGAGACCACCGCCGCACGCAGTGACAGGGCCATGAGCAGGATGCCCAGCAACGCCCCGATGCGGCCTTGAGGGGCGTGGTGCCCTGTCGTTGATTCATGTGCTCCCTCAGCAGACCGTCATTGGTTGAAATCACCCAACTTTTTCAGTTTCGGCACCAACTCTAGTAACTGAGCCAGCCGTGCATCAAAATCCGAGTCGTGCCACCATGCCGGGCGTCCGGCGTGGGCGTAGATCCCCTCGCCGATGAGCATGATCGCCTGGGCCACGGTCGGGTCCCCGACCTCGCCCAGGATCAGTTCGTACCAGTCCTGGCTGATGCGCTGCAGGCTCTGGGCCGCGGCGTCCACCCCCGCCTGCGCCAGGCGTTCCACGGCCAGCAGGTAGCGGTCGAATTCGGTGCCCAGTTCCGCCGAGGTGCGCACGAAGTACACCGAGATGCCTCCGGGGCCCGACTCATTAGTTCACAATCCTGCGCCGCCAGCTCCTCACAGGCGCCGATGACCGCCTGGGCCAGCGCCTCCTTGGAGGCGAAGTGGTAGAGCAGCCCGCCCTTGGAGACCTCGGCCCGGGCGGCGGTGGCGTCCATGGTCGCGGCCCGCTCCCCTCGTCGCACAGCAGCGCGACGTAGGCGTCGAGGATCTTGGCTTTGGCCAGTGGTGGACGGGCCATGGATTTACCTCCCAATGGCGGTGATGAAGCAGACAACACCTCCGATTGTAACAATACCGTCCAGACGGTACAGTAATGGGGGTGGGCTACTCCCTACCCACTTTCCCTTCGTTCACAGATGGATTGACCATGACTTCACCAACTACCGGAACCCTGCCGCGCGTCTTGACCCCGCGCCGCCGCTGGGCGGCACTGGTGGTGCTGCTGTTCCCGGTACTGCTGGTCTCGGTGGATAACACCGTGCTGTCCTTCGCGGTACCGGCGATCTCCGCTGCACTGCAACCCACGGGCAACCAGCTGCTGTGGATCATCGACATCTATCCGCTGATCCTGGCCGGCCTGCTGGTCCCCATGGGCTCGCTGGGCGATCGCATCGGGCGGCGCAAGGTGCTGCTCACCGGCGCGGTCG
>NZ_BAXF01000362.1:0-2252 GCF_001310435.1 Arthrobacter sp. JCM 19049
CGAGCGTGACGGCGTGCCGGTGGTGGCCACCGCCTCGGTTCGGCCGGCGTGCTGCCGATCTCCTGGGCGTACATCGCATGATGGGCGCCGAGGGCCTGACCCAGGCCACCAAGACCGCGATCCTCTCCGCGAACTACATCGCCACCCGGCTGAACGAGCACTTCCCGATCCTGTTCACCGGCAACGGCAACCTGGTCGCCCACGAGTGCATCCTGGACCTGCGCGAAGTGACCGCCAAGACCGGGGTCACCGCCGAGGACGTGGCCAAGCGCCTGATCGACTTCGGCTTCCACGCCCCGACCCTGGCCTTCCCGGTGGCCGGCACCCTGATGGTGGAGCCCACCGAGTCCGAGGACCTGGCCGAGATCGAGCGCTTCATCGAGGCGATGATCACCATCCGCCAGGAAATGGAGGAGGTGCTGGCCGGGGTGTACGAGGTCGCCGAGTCGCCGCTGCGCCGTGCCCCGCACGCGGCCGCCGCGGTGATCACCAGCAACTGGGACCGCAAGTATCGGTCGAGCAGGCCGTGTTCCCGGTGCCGAGCCTGAAGCAGGACAAGTACTTCCCGCCGGTGGGCCGCATCGACGGCGCCGCCGGCGACCGCAACCTGATCTGCTCCTGCCCCGCCCCTGAAGCCTTCGAAGACTAGGACATGACTACCGTGACTGACATCAAGCACACCGTGCTGCACGCCAAGCACGAGCAGCTCGGCGCGAACTTCACCGACTTCGGCGGCTGGGACATGCCGCTGCGCTACGGTTCGGAACTGGCCGAGCACAAGGCGGTGCGCTCCACCGCCGGCCTGTTCGACCTCTCCCACATGGGCGAGGTGTGGGTCAGCGGCCCGCAGGCCGCCACCGCGCTGAACACCGCCCTGGCCGGGAACCTCGGGGTGGTGAAGCTGGGCAAGGCGAAGTACTCGCTGATCCTCAACGAGGCCGGCGGAATCCTCGATGACCTGATCGTATACCGCCTGGAGGAGGAGAAGTTCCTGGTCGTGCCGAACGCCGGCAACGCCGCACTGGTCGCCCGCGAACTGGCCGAACGCGCCAAGGGCTTTGACGCCACCGTCCAGGACGTCACCGCCGAAACCTCGTTGATCGCCGTGCAGGGCCCGAACGCGCAGGCCATCGTCAAGGCGCTGGCCGCCGACGAGGCCGGCGCAAGCGTCGTGGAGGAGATGAAGTACTATTCCGCCGCCCGTCTGGCCCTGGGCGGGGTGGACACCATCCTGGCCCGCACCGGGTACACCGGTGAGGACGGCTTCGAGCTGATCATCGCGAACGAGGACGCCGAAGGCCTGTGGGAGCAGATCGTGCAGATCGGCAAGGACCACGAGCTGGTGCCCTGCGGGCTGGCCGCCCGCGACTCGCTGCGCCTGGAGGCCGGCATGCCGCTGTATGGCAACGAGCTGTCCACCGAACGCAACCCGTTCGAGGCGAACCTGGGCCCGGTGGTCTCCTTCAAGAAGGAGGAGAACTTCATCGGCCGCCAGGCCCTGGAAGAGGTGCGCGCCAACGGCACCGCCCGCAAGCTGGTGGGCCTGAAGGGCCTGGGCAAGCGGGCCGGGCGCGCCGGCTACCCGATCCTGAAGGACGGGGAGGTCATCGGCGAGATCACTTCCGGCCTGCCCTCGCCAACCCTGGGCTACCCGGTGGCGCTGGGTTACGTGGATGTTGCGCACAGTGAAGTCGGCACGCAGCTCGAAGTGGAGCTGCGCGGTAAGACTTTGCCATTTGAAGTTGTCGAACTGCCGTTCTACACCCGCGCCAAGTAACGTTGATACCGACGGGCGTCGCACAGCGCCCATTGATTCCCTTCGGAGAGGAACCATCATGAGTAAAGTTCTTTCAAGCCTGCGCTACTCGGCCGAGCACGAGTGGATTGACGATTCCAGCCCGGCCAAGGTCGGCATCACCCAGGTCGCAGCCGATGCCCTGGGCGACGTGGTGTACGTGGACCTGCCGGAGGTCGGCGACGCCGTCACCGCCGGTGAGACCTGCGGCGAGGTCGAGTCGACCAAGTCGGTTTCCGACCTGTACTCCCCGGTCACCGGCACCATCGTCGAGGTCAACTCGGAGGCCGTGGACAACCCGGCCATCCTGAACGAGGACCCGTACGGCAACGGCTGGCTGTTCACCGTCGAGGTCAGCGAGGAAGGCCCGCTGCTCTCGGCCGCCGACTACGCCAGCGCCAACGGCGGGAGCGTCGAGTAAATGGGCAACACCACTTTCCAGTCGATGGCCCCCGCC
>NZ_BAXF01000363.1:0-2250 GCF_001310435.1 Arthrobacter sp. JCM 19049
GGCTGGGCCAACGCTGGACGCGTCCAGCCCCAGGTCGGCGGCGCTGACCTCTTCCACCTTCTTCTTCTTGGCCGCCATGATGCCGCGGAAGTTCGGGTAGCGCGGCTCATTGGCCTGATCGGTCACCGACAGCACGGCCGGTAGCGAGCCACGCAGCGTCAGGGAATCGGCGCCGTGATCGCGGGTGATGCTCAGCGTCCCGGCCGCCGAATCGAAGTCCACGTTCGAGGCGTTGGTCAGGGCAGCGAAGCCCAGCAGTTCTGCCAGCTGAGACGGCACGATGCCGGTTTCGGCGTCGGTGGAGGCCATGCCGGTGACCACCAGGTCGATGTCCCCGGCATACTTGATCAGCGCGGCCAGGGCCTTGGCGGTGGCCACGGGCGTCGGAGCCGGCCAGGGCCTCGTCGTTCAGGTGCAGTCCGCTGGTGGCGCCCATCTGCAGGGCCTTCTTCACTGAAGCCACCGCCTTGGGTCCTCCCATGGTAGCCGCAATGACTTGGTTGCCTGCCTTGGGCCCGCCGCGGTCCTCGGCGATCGCCAGGGCCGCCTCCACGGCGTATTCATCCAGCTCGGAAAGGATTGACTCGCTGCGGTCGATGCGCAGGGTGTCCAGGTCGATGTGACGGTCAAACTGAGCATCCGGTACGTGTTTGACCAGTACCAAGATGTTCAGTGGCGTGCTACTCGCGTCGCTCATTCTCGCCTTTCATGCAAAGTGTCTTCGCTGTCGTAAAGACCGTGGAAGGATCTCTTCCACCCTTATCGTATCGGCGCACCGGCAATACGCCAGAACCTTTTGAAAAATCCAACGGCGGTACGTGACGCATGTCCTTGCATGTCGTAACACGTACGCCGTGGCCTCATTGCCGGTTCACATTCTGCTTCCCCCGCCGCGCATCGCTGCGCGGCCGGCCGGGATCTTCGTCAACTTCTTCAACACTGCTTCACACTTCGCCCCCATAGGAGGGTGAAGTGTGAAGCAGTGCCTGCTGGGTTCTAGTCCTCCAGGGTGCCGACCGTGACCTCCACGTCCTTGGTTTGCCCGTCCCTGATGTAGGTGATCTTCGCCTGGCCCTTGGCCGGAACCTCACGGATGGCCGCGGTCAAGGTCTGTGAATCCTGGATGGGACGGTCGTTGACACCGGTAATCACATCCCCCGACTTCAGCCCCGCTTCCGCGGCGGCCGAACCGGAGCTGATGTCCACGATCTTCGCCCCGGTGCTGAACCCGGAGCTTTGCTGCCCGGTGCGTGCCGCGGCGGCCTGGACAGTGGCGCCCAGCAGCCCGTGGGTGGCCGAGCCGTTCTCAATCAGTTCGCTGGAGATGCGCTTGGCGTAGTCGATGGGGATTGCGAAGCCCACGCCAATGGACCCCGAGTCTTCGTCCCCCGAGGAGGCGATGGCGACGTTGACCCCGATGATCTCGCCCTTCGCATTGACCAGGGCGCCACCGGAGTTTCCGTGGTTGATCGCCGCATCGGTCTGCATGACATTGATGTAGATGGAGCCCGAGTTGTTCTTCTGCTGCGGTGCGCCGGGGAATTCGAAGTTGAACTCACTATCGCCCCCGCCGTCGCTGGGCTGTTCCGGCACTGCGGAGGAGGCCACGGAGATCGTGCGGTTCAACGTGGAGATGATCCCGTCAGTGACGGTGCCGCTCAGTCCCAGAGGTGCGCCGATGGCCACTGCGGTGTCCCCGACGTTCAGGCTGCTCGACTCGCCAGAGTCGCTGGAACCAGGCCCTCGGCGTCAATCTTGATGACCGCCAGGTCCGACATCGGTCGGTGCCCACCAGCTCCGCGGAATACACCTTGCCGTTGTTCAGTCGCACATTCAGCTGCGGATTGCCGGTGGCCCCGCCCAGGGTCACCACGTGGGTATTGGTCAGGATGTGCCCTGATCATCCAGCACGATGCCCGAACCCGAGCCGGCCGAACCGTTACCGGAAGCCTCGATCGTCACCACGCTGGGCGCGGCCTTGGCGGCCGCGGCGGTGGCGGTGGTGACCGTTTCCGGGTTGTTGATGACCACGCCGTCCTGCGGACTTTGCACCTGGGCGGTGCCGCTGGAGTTGGGGTTGATCAGGTAGGTGGTCCCGGCGGCGGTGACCCCGCCGATCAGGGCGGCGGCGACCATGCCGGAGATCAGGGTGGTCCCGGCATAGCGCTTGCGCGGCTTGCGCTCGGGAGCCTGCGGCGACTGGTGCGGGTGGAAGTCCCCCTGCCCATACGGGTTCTGCCCGGCCGCGGA
>NZ_BAXF01000364.1:0-2246 GCF_001310435.1 Arthrobacter sp. JCM 19049
GCGGGCGATGCGCCGCCCGGTGGAGTTGAACACGAAGTTGAACGTGGCCGAGAGCAGCGAGTTGCGGGTGGGGAAGTACGGTTTGAGCCCCCCGTTGGCGTAACCGGCCGCGGCGGCCAAATCACGCAGGTTCAGCTTGTCGAAGCCCTGCTGGGCAATGAAGCGCCAGGTGACTTCGATGATTTCGCGGCGGCGCTGCTCATGGTCAACGATCTTGGGCATGTCACCAGTCTAGGGCCGGGGCAGAAATATCCCGTGACCCCTTGTGAAGCACTCCACAAATCCGTATTCTCTACACGTAGAGAATTAAAAGTGTTTCGCTTCACACCCCCTGGAAGGTTGCATCACATGAAGACTCGCACCGTGGACTACACCCTGCTGGGCGCCGAGGAAATCGCCGCCGCCCGCCGGCTGCTGCAGGAGAACAACCTGTTCACCGCCTCCACCCGCATCGCCTACCTGGGCCTGGAGGACCCGAACCCGCAGGCCCCGGCCCGCCGGGTGCGGGTCATGCTCATGGATTCGGCGCTGAATGAGCCCAAGGACGTGGTGCTGGACCTGACCCGCAACGAGATCGAGCAGGTCACCGAGATCGACGCGGCGGCCGTGGGGCAGCTGCCGGTGCTGGAGGAGGAGTTCGAAAAGGTCGAGGCCATCGTGGCCGCGGACGAAGGCTGGATCCAGGCGCTGGCCAAGCGCAACCTCACCGTCGAGCAGGTGCGCGTCGCGCCGCTGTCCGCCGGCGTCTTTGAGTACCCGGAGGAATCCGGGCGGCGCATCCTGCGCGGGCTGGCCTTCCGTCAGGACTTCGCCGAGGACTCGGCTTGGGCCCACCCGGTGGACGGGCTGGTCGTCTACATCGACACCGTCGCCGGCAAGGTGGACCAGATCCTGGACTTTGGACCGGTGGACATCCCGGCCGACCACGGCAACTACACCGACCCCGAGCTCACCGGCCCGATCCGCGACACCCAGAAGCCGCTGCTGATCACCCAGCCGGAGGCCCCAGCTTCACCGTCACCGACGGCAACCACGTCGAGTGGGAGAAGTGGAGCCTGGACGTGGGCTTCGACATGCGCGAGGGCCTGGTGCTGTACAACATCGCCTTCGACGACAAGGGCCAGCGCCGACGCATCCTGGACCGTGCCTCGATCGCCGAGATGGTCGTGCCCTATGGCGACCCCTCCCGGTGCGCAGCTGGCAGAACTACTTCGACACCGGCGAATACCTGATCGGACGCATGGCCAACTCCCTGGAACTGGGCTGCGACTGCCTGGGCGAAATCCACTACATCTCCCCGGTGGTGGCCACCGCCGACGGCGAGGCCCGCACCATCCACAACGGCATCTGCATGCACGAGGAGGACTCCTCGATCCTCTCCAAGCACTCCGATGACTGGTCGGGGGTGAAGTACACCCGACGCAACCGCCGCCTGGTGATCAGCTTCTTCACCACCGTGGGCAACTACGACTACGGCTTCTACTGGTACCTGTACCTGGATGGCACCATCGAATTCGAGGCCAAGGCCACCGGCATCGTGTTCACCTCCGCGATGCGCGACGAGCGCTTTGCCTCGGAGATGGCCCCGGGCCTGGGGGCCCCGTTCCACCAGCACATCTTCGGCGCCCGGCTGGACTTCGCGCTGGATGGCGGGCCGAGCCAGGTCATCGAGGAGGAGGCGGTGCGCCTGCCGATCAGCCGGGAGAACCCGCGCGGCAACGCGTTCAGCCGCAGCCACACGGTGCTGTCCACCGCCAAGCAGGCGGTGCGCGATGCGAACATGCCCGCCGGGCGCTCCTGGGTGGTCACCAACCCGGAATCGAAGAACTACCTGGCAAGCCGGTGGGCTTCAAGCTGCACCCGCAGGGCCTGCCCACCCTGCTGGCCGCCGAGGGCTCCTCGATCCACAAGCGCGCCACCTTTGCCTCCAAGGCGCTGTGGGTCACCAAGCGCGAGGCCGGGCACCGCTACCCCACCGGCGACTTCGTGAACCAGAACCCGGGCGTGGAGGGGATCAACGACTGGATCGCCGATGACCACAGCGTGGACACCCAGGACATCAGCCTGTGGCACACCTTTGCGCTGACCCACTTCCCGCGCACCGAGGACTGGCCGATCATGCCGGTGGACTCGGTCGGTTCAAGATCCGCCCCGAGGCTTCTTTGACCGCTCCCCGGTGCTGGATGTGCCCGAGCCGGTCAAGCACGGCTGCTGCTCCAGCGGTGAGGCCGAGTGCTGTGGCGGCG
>NZ_BAXF01000365.1:0-2243 GCF_001310435.1 Arthrobacter sp. JCM 19049
CGCAGAGCATCATCGCCCTGGACCGGGCCGCGCTGCTGCCGGCGATCTTCTTCATCTTCTCCCGCAAGCTGCGACAACGCCGTGCACCAGTGCGCGATGGCGGACCTGCGCCTGACCACGGACGCGGAAGCCGCGGAAATCGCCGAGGCGCTGGAGGAAGTCGCCTACCGGATCCCCTCCGATGACCTGGAGGTGCTCGAGTTCTGGTCCTGGCGGGACGCGATGATGCGCGGGTACGCAGCCCACCACGCCGGGCTGCTGCCGATCTTCAAGGAAATCGTCGAGGACCTGTTCGCCCGCGGCCTGCTCAAGGTCGTCTTCGCCACCGAGACCCTGGCCCTGGGCATCAACATGCCGGCCCGTTCGGTGGTGCTGGAAAAGCTGGTGAAGTTCAACGGTGAAGCACACGTGCAGATCAGCGCCGGGGAGTACACCCAGCTCACCGGGCGGGCCGGACGGCGCGGCATCGACATCGAAGGCCACTCCATCGTGATGTGGAACCCGGAGGTGGAGCCCGAGGCACTGGCCGGTTTGGCTCCAAGCGCACCTACCCGCTGAACTCCAGCTTCCGCCCCACCTACAACATGTCCACCAACCTGCTCGCCCAGTTCGGCCGGGAACAGACCCGCCGGATCCTGGAGTCCTCCTTCGCCCAGTACCAGGCCGACCGCTCCGTGGTGGGCCTGGCCCGCCAGGTGCAGTCCCGCGAGGAATCCCTGGCCGGCTACCAGAAGGCCATGCAGTGCCACCTGGGGGATTTCCAGGAATACAGTGCGTTGCGCCGCAAGCTGAGCGCGGCGGAGAAGAACTTCTCCCGCAACCGCCAGCACGAACGCCGTTCGGCGGCGGAGAAGTCCATGCAGGCGGTGATCCGCGGGGACGTGGTGGACCTGCCCGGCTCGCGGCGCTTTGGCCGGGCCGTCATCGTGGAGGTGGACACCTCGCTCTACGACCCGCGGCACACCGTGCTCACCGAGGAAGGCCGGCTGCGCCGGCTCTCCGTGGAGGACCTGCGCGGTCCATTGGAGATCGTCTCGCGGATCAAGGTGCCCAAGGCGTTCACCGGCAAGTCGCCCAAGGAACGCAAGGACCTGGCCGCGGCGCTGCGCAACGCCATCCACGAGCACCGGCCCCCGCGCAAGGACGCGGCCGGGTTCGACTACGCCGGCAGCGACAACTTCGAACGCGAGGTGGAGGGGCTGCGCCGCCAGCTGCAGGACCACCCCTGCCACCACTGCTCGGACCGTGAGGAACACGCCCGCTGGGCCGAACGCTACTGGAAGCTGAAGAAGGAAACCGACCGGCTGCGCCGGCAAATCTCCGGACGCACCAACACCATCGCCAAGCAGTTCGACAAGGTCTTCGCGGTGCTCGAGCACTTCGGCTACATCACCCCGCAGACCGAGGACGACGAACCGGTCATCACCGATGCCGGGCGCCGACTGCGCCGCATCTACGGCGAACGCGACCTGCTGACCAGCCGGGTGCTGGAAACCGGGGCGCTGAACTCGCTGAACGCCGAGGAGCTGTGCGCCGTCACCGCCGCCCTGGTCTACCAGGCCCGGCGCGACTATGACCGCCCGGACCCGAAGATGCCCACCGAACGGGTGGCCGGGGTGTGGGAGCTGATGGTCAAGTCCTGGGCGCAGCTTTCGGACGTGGAGGAGGCCAAGGGCCTGGAACCCACCGCCCCGCCGGAGTCCGGGCTGATCTGGCCGATGTACAAGTGGGCACGCGGCGCCACCTTGAACACCTGCCTGCGCGGGGCGGATCTGGCCCCCGGTGACTTCGTGCGCTGGGCCAAGCAGGTCATCGACACCCTGGACCAGCTGGCCAAGAACCCTGACCTGCCCACCAGGCTGTCCAAGAACGCGCGCAAGGCCGTGGACCTGGTCAAGCGCGGCGTGGTGGCGTACTCGAATGTATTGGATTAGCACCTACAGGTGCGGATTGAGGACTAGGAATTCATGGCACTGACCCTGTACCGCAACGGATCGATCTACTCGTCGGCCGACCCGTTCGCCACCGCAATGATGATCGACGGGAACACCGTCGCCTGGATCGGCGGGGAGGAAGCCGCCGACCGCCAGGCCGAACGCGCCGATGAGGTCATCGACCTTGAGGGCGGGCTCGTCACCCCGGCCTTCGTGGACTCCCACACCCACCTGGCGGATTTGGGGGCCGTGCTGGCCGGTGAGGACCTCAGCGCCGGCCGCAGCCCCGAGGACCTGGTTGCGCGGCTG
>NZ_BAXF01000366.1:0-2232 GCF_001310435.1 Arthrobacter sp. JCM 19049
CCTGCGGGTGCTTGTCCACCAGGCGCACGGCCAGCAGCAGCGCCTGGTCCGGGTCCGGGGCGTGGGCCATGCTGCGCAGGATCAGGCCGCGGTCCAAATCGGCCAGTTCCGGCGAGTCCAGGAACTGCTTGGCCCGCGTGGTGTCCAGGAAGCCTGCGTTGATCAGTTCCCGCGAACTCGGTGTCATCGGCCTTTCTTCTTTCCCCCGTTGTGCCGCTCTGGCCCTAGAGCATGCCCAGGTAGCGGTTCAGCTCCCAGGGGGTGATTTCCTGGCGGTATTCCTCCCATTCGGCCCGCTTGTTGGCCAGGAAGGAGTTGAACACCTGCTCTCCGAGGATGTCGGCCATCAGCTCCGAGTCCTCCAGGGTGCGCAGCGCGTCGTGCAGCGAGCCGGGCAGCGGGTCATGTCCCGAGGCGCGGCGTTCGGCGGTGGACAGGCTCCACACGTCATCCTCGGTGGGGTCCTCCAGCTCGTAGCCTCGTGGATGCCCTTCAGCCCGGCGCCAGCAGGCACGCGTAGGCCAGGTAGGGGTTCGCGGCGGAGTCGATGCCGCGGTATTCCACCCGGGCGCTTTGGCCCTTGCCGGGCTTGTACAGCGGCACCCGCACCAGGGCGGAGCGGTTGTTGTGACCCCAGGACAGGTGGCTGGGGGCCTCGCCCCCGCCCCACAGCCGCTTGTATGAGTTCACAAACTGGCTGGTGACCGCGGTCAGCTCCTTGGCATGGTGCAGGATGCCGGCAATGAAGGAGCGGGCCACATCGGAGAGCTGGTATTCGCGCCCGGCCTCGAAGAAGGCGTTGGAGTCGCCTTCGAAGAGTGAAAAATGGGTGTGCATCCCACTGCCGGGGTGTTCGGCAAAGGGCTTGGGCATGAAGGTGGCGTACAGCCCCTTCTGCATGGCCATCTCCTTGATGACGGTGCGGAAGGTCATGATGTTGTCCGCCGTCTGCAGGGCATCGGCGTAGCGCAGATCGATTTCGTTTTGCCCGGGGCCGGTCTCATGGTGGGAGAACTCCACGGAGATGCCCAGCGCCTCCAGGGTGGTCACCGACAGCCGGCGGAAGTCCTGGCCAACCCCGTCCGGGACGTGGTCGAAGTAGCCGGCATTGTCGATCGGCACCGGGCGCCGTGCGGTCCCAGCTCGGCGGACTGCAGCAGGTAGAACTCGATCTCCGGGTGGGTGTAGCAGGTGAAGCCGAGCTTGGAGGCCTCGTCGAGCTGGCGCTTGAGCACGTGGCGCGGGTCCGCGGTGGAGGGGGTGCTCCGGGGTGAGGATGTCGCAGAACATGCGGCTGGTCGGCTCCACCTCACCGCGCCAGGGCAGCAGCTGGAAGGTGGAGGGATCCGGCTGCAGCAGCATGTCCGATTCGTAGATGCGCGAGAGCCCCTCGATGGAGGAACCGTCAAAGCCCAGCCCCTCGGCGAACGCGTCCTCCACCTCGGCCGGTGCCAGCGCCACGGACTTCAGTGAACCGACCACATCGGTGAACCACAACCGCACGAATCTGACGTCGCGTTCCTCAATGGTGCGCAGTACGAATTCCTGCTGACGATCCATCTCTTACCGCCTTGCCTGTCGGGTGCGTGCGCCGGGCCTGACTCGCCGCGGCCATTTCTGCTCTGTTGCAAGACTATACGTTTTTGCACCGCGACGCCGGTGCAAGCGGCCATGCCAGCGGGCATTGCCGGGCCCAAGTGCGCTAAGGTCTTGCTATGCCTCAACCCTATCTCTCAGACCCTGCCACGCGTCCTGCACGCATCCGCATCGGGCACCTGGCCGAAGCGAAGAAACGCGGCGAGAAGTTCTCGATGCTCACCTGCTACGACCGGATGCTGGCCGAAGTGTTCGACGAGGCCGGCATCGAGATCCTGCTGGTTGGCGACTCGGCGGCGAACACGGTCCTGGGCTACGACTCGACTGCGCATCAGCATGGATGAGATGATCACCTTCTCCAAGGCGGTGGTCAACGGCGCCAAGCGGGCGCTGGTCGTGGCCGACCTGCCCTTTGGCAGCTACGAGCAGTCCCCCGCCCAGGCGGTGGAATCGGCGGTCAGGCTGATGAAGGAAGCCGGGGTGCACGCGGTGAAGATGGAAGGCGACGCCCGCCATGCCGGGCACGTGCACGCCATGGTCGGCGCCGGGGTGCCGGT
The DNA here is from genome assembly GCF_001310435.1 of Arthrobacter sp. JCM 19049. NCBI lineage: Bacteria > Bacillati > Actinomycetota > Actinomycetes > Micrococcales > Micrococcaceae > Arthrobacter > Arthrobacter sp. JCM 19049. The sequence goes on from NZ_BAXF01000366.1 coordinate 2,154, forward strand.
GATCGCTCACATCGGCTTCACACCGCAGTCCGAGCACGCCTTGGGCGGCTACCGGGTGCAGGGCCGCGGGGACGCGGCC
>NZ_BAXF01000367.1:0-2218 GCF_001310435.1 Arthrobacter sp. JCM 19049
TGATCGCCGCGGCCACCTCATCGGCGCCGTACCAGCGCGGGGCGTGCTCGGTCATTGTGCTCATCTTCCTATTTCACTTCCGTCATGCTCAGCCCGTCCGGCATCCCGCCGGGCAGGTCGTGGTTCGTCTCGGGGTGTTCGGTGGCCGGGTTCTCGATCGAGTCATCGGCCCGGGCCACCTTCGGGGCGAAGGAGACCGCGATGATCGAGAGCACCGCGATCGCGGCGATGTACAGCGCGATCGGCACCCAGGACCCGTCGAAGCGGGCCAGCAGGAAGGTGCACAGCAGCGGGGCGGTGCCCCCGGCCAGCGCGGCGCCGATCTGGTAGCCCAGGGTCACCCCGGTGTAGCGCACCCGGGTGGAGAAGATCTCGGAGGTCAGGTCCCCAGGGTCGCGGTCACCGGCGGCCAGACCACGCCCAGGCCCACGATCACGGCCATGAACACCGCCCAGTCGGCCCCGGTGCCCAGCAGCAAGAAGAACGGGGCGGCGAACAATCCGATCACCACGGCGCCGCACAGGTACACCTGCAGCCGGCCCCACCTATCGGCCAGCCAGCCCATCACCGGGATCATCAGGGTGCTGGCCAGCGCGCCGGCGCTGACCGCGTTCAGCACGGTGGAGCGCTCGTAGTCCAAGGTGCCGGTGGCGTAGCTGACCACGAAGGTGGCGAAGATGTAGAACGGCGCGGTCTCCACGATCTTCGCGCCGATGGCGATCAGCACCGAGCGCCAGTGGTGGCGCAGCGTCTCGGCGATCGGCAGCTTGGCCACGTCCCCGGTGGCCTGCTGCTTCTTGACGCCGGGGTCTCCCCAGCCCGCCGCGGATCCACAACCCGATCACGATCAGCACGATGCTGGAGATGAACGGCAGGCGCCAGCCCCAGGACTCAAAGGAGGCCTGCGGCAGCAGGCTGACCAGGGAGAAGGCGATGGTGGCCAGCAGCATGCCGATGGTGATCCCGGTCTGCGGGATGCTGCCAAACAATCCCCGCCGGTTCTTCGGCGCGTACTCGTAGGCCAGCAGCAGTGCCCCGCCCCACTCCCCGCCGATGGCCAGGCCCTGGATGATCCGGCACAGGATCAGCAGCACCGGGGCGAGCATCCCCACCTGGGCGTAGGTGGGCAGCAGGCCGATGGCCACCGTGGCCCCGCCCATCAGCGAGAGCGTGACCACCAGGGTCTTCTTGCGCCCGATCCGGTCCCCGATGTGGGAGAAGATGATCCCGCCGAACGGGCGGATGAAGAAGGTCAGCGCCAGGGTCGTGTAGGAGAGCATCTGGGAGATGTACGGGTCATCGGAGGGGAAGAACTGCTTGTCGAAAATGAACGCCGCCGCCGTCGCGTAGAGGAAGAAATCGAACCATTCGATGGCCGATCCGCTCAGGCTAGCGGTCAGCACCTTGGGATAGCTCACCTTCTTCGGTGCCGCGGAAACCTGTTGACTCATGTCCTTGTCCATCTGCCGTGCGCCCCCACCCGCCTCCCCGCCGGGTCCGGCCGGGGGTGCGGTGGTAGCGCGATCTGGTCATTGAAAGCCCGTGACCTGCGCCACGAACAGACACCACAGTAAAATTTACTGTCGGTTAAGCAAATGGCCCAGCTCACAGTGGCTGGGCCAGCAGGGTGAAAAAGTGCGGGGATTACGTCGCTGACGTGCGGGTCTGCTCCCCGCGTCCGGCCCACACGCCCCGGGTGTGTCCGATGTGGCGGCGCATCAGCTCGGCCACCGCCCCAGCGTCCTGCGCGATCATCAGATCCAGCAGCTGGCCGTGCTCCCGGGCGGTGTTCACCAGCTGCCCGGCCTCGGCCAGCTGCGCCAGCCCGGACAGCCGGGCCCGGGAGCGCAGTTGGCGCACATTATCCACCAGGTGCCGGTTGCCGGCCAGGGCCAGGGCACGAAGGTGGAACTCGGTGTCCACCGCAATGAACTCGCGCAGCTGCCCGCGCTCGGCCGTGGAGTTCAGCGTCGTAGTCAGCGGGCGCAGCTGCTCCAGGTCCTCGGCCCGGGCATGCAGCGCCACCTGGGCCATGGTGGGCACCTCGATCAGCGCGCGCAGCTCGGCCAGCTCATCCAGGTCCCGGTCACTGAACCCCACGATCCGGTAGCCCTTGTTGCGCAACGCCTCCACCAGCCCTCGCGGCAATGTCGATCATCGCCTCGCGCACCGGGGTGGGTGAAACCCCCAGCATCTCGCCGGGCCGGGGCCGAATAGA
>NZ_BAXF01000368.1:0-2218 GCF_001310435.1 Arthrobacter sp. JCM 19049
GGCTCCTGGCCGGCCGAGCACCTGGCGGCCCTGGGCGCCAGGCTGGTGGCCACTCTGCGCACCGCGGCGGTGGAAAAGATTGCCATCGCCACCGTCAACGGGCTCCCCGTGCTTGAGGACCCGCTGGCCCAGGCGCTGCTGCAGGCCGGTTTCTACAGCACCCCGCAGGGAATCCGTTTCCGGCGCTAACCCGACCACGGCGCCGCCGGATCCCGACGCGACCCGGCCGGAGCTTACCGATGCAGGAGGAAGAGCAACAATGCCCGAAGGAGATTCGGTCTACCGCCTGGCGCGGCGCATGCGCACGGCCCTAGAGGGGCAGGTGCTGCGCTCCACCGAATTCCGGGTGCCGCAGCTGGCCACCACCAACCTGGCCGGGTACCGGGTGACCGAGGTGGTTCCGCGCGGCAAGCACCTGCTGCTGCGCCTGCACAACCCGGACAGCGAGCAGCCGACGCTGAGCCTGCATTCACACCTGATGATGGAGGGGCGTTGGGACTTCTACGTTCCCGGCGAGCGCTTCAAACGCCCGGCCCATACCGCCCGGGTGATCCTTCGCACCGAGTCGGCGGACGTGGTCGGCTACGACATCCAGCAGCTGCGCCTGGTGCCCACCGACCAGGAATCCGAGCTGGTGGGCCACCTGGGACCTGATCTGCTGGGTCCGGACTGGGATCCCGGGCTGGCGGCGGAGAACCTGCGCTGCGACCCGCGGCGCACCATCGGCACCGCGCTGCTGGACCAGCGCCTGCTGGCCGGCCTGGGCAACATCTACCGCTGTGAGGTGCTGTTTTTGACCCGGCTGCACCCGTTGACCCCGTGCGGGCAGGTGGCGCAGCTGGATCAGCTGGTGGACATGTCCCACCGGCTGATTCAGGCGAACAAGGACCGCGGGCGGCGGGTCACCACCGGCACCGCCCGCACCCGGGACCCGTTCTGGGTCTACGGGCGGGCCGGCAAACCGTGTCTGCGCTGCGGGACCGGGATCCGGTTGCTGAAGCTGGCCGAGGAATCCGGGCAGCACGAACGAGACTGCTATTACTGCCCGCACTGCCAACAGCTGGAACAATAGAACCCATGGCAATGCTCTCCCCGCTACCGGTGCGCAACGGCGTGAACGCCACCCGGCTGCGCCTGCCCGGCTCCGGCCCGTGGCCCACCGTGGCCGATTACCTGCTCGAACGCTTCGGGCATGTTGACCCGGCGGGGATCTTGCGCCGTTTCCAGGACGGGGAGATCGTGGGGCTGGGCGGGCAGCCGCTGGATGCCGGCACACCGTTGGGGCGTCACGACTTCATCTGGTATTACCGTTCCCTGCCGCAGGAGGAGCCGATCCCGTTCCAGGCGCGGATCCTGCACCAGGACGAGCACCTGATCGCGGTGGACAAGCCGCATTTCCTGCCCACCACCCCGGGCGGACGGTTCATCCAGCAGTCCGCGCTGGTGCGCCTGCGCAACCAGACGGGGATCGATGAGCTGGTGCCGATGCACCGGTTGGACCGGGCCACGGCGGGGGTGATCCTCTTTGCGGTCAACCCGCAGACCCGCGGCGCCTACCAGAGCCTGTTTGAACGCCGCGAAATCCGCAAGGGCTACCAGGCGGTGGTTCCGCTGGCTCCCGGGGCCGGCCTGGAAACCGGGAAGGTGCTGCAGGCCGGGGACATCATCGCCGAACGCAGCCCCGCCCAGCTGCGCGAACTCATCCAGAGCCTGCCCCTGGACTTCGCCAACCGGATGACCAAGGTCAAGGGCCAGCTGCGCTCCATCGTGCAGGACGGCGAGCCCAATGCCCGCACCCGAATCAGCCTGGCCGCCCTGGGGCGCAGTGCCGGGCACTTCAGCGGCCTTCCGGTGGCGCTGCTGGACCTGGATCCGCTGACCGGCAAGACACATCAGCTGCGGGTCCACCTGGCCTCGCTGGGTCTGGGCATCATCAATGACGCGTTCTACCCCAGGCTGTGGGACCTGGCCCCGGATGACTACGACCGTCCGCTGCAGCTGCTGGCCAAGTCCATTGCGTTCACCGACCCGCTCAGCGGCCAGGCGCGCAGTTTCACCTCCCAACAGCAGCTGCTGGAGGCCCCACCGGCAGAGTGAGCCGCCCGGACCGCTTCCCGCCCGAGCCCTGGTCAGGGCCGGGCATTCCTCCTAGGCTGGGTGGCACAGCCGTGGGCGGCTCGGCCCGCCCGGGAAGCGAGGTCCGTCATGAGCAGCGGCG
>NZ_BAXF01000369.1:0-2207 GCF_001310435.1 Arthrobacter sp. JCM 19049
CCCATTCCCCGCCGGCGGAAACGCCCTGCAGGATGCGCAGCAAGAGCAGCAGCACCGGGGCCAGCAGCCCGGCGCGTCGTAGGTCGGCAGCACGCCGATCAGGGTGGTGGCCGCACCCATCAGCGACAGGGTGAGCACCAGCATGGCCCGCCGGCCGATCTTGTCCCCGTAGTGCCCGGCCAGGAAGGCCCCCAGTGGGCGGAACAGGAAGGAGATGCCGACCGAGGCGAAGGAGATCAGCAGTCCGATCCTGCTGCCGGCCGGTTCGAAGAACAGCTGGGGGAAGACCAGCCCGGCGGCGGTGGCGTAGATGAAGAAGTCATACCATTCCACGGTGGTGCCGATGACCGTGGCGAAGGCGACGCGCCGTTGGTTGGACTTTTCAATGCGGGTGTTGGGCGAAGCGGCGATGCTCATGTTGCTCCTCGGTTGACGGTGTGTCGTGCGTGACCACCGCCTGAGTCTTGTGTCACCTCAGTGTTGCACCGCACACACGTAAGGTAAACTTCAAATATCTGCAATAGTTTTGAAGGAAGCCTTAAGAAGTGTCTGGATTCTCGCTGCGACATCTGCAAATCATGGCGGAACTGCCCGAACATGACACCCTGGGGTCCGCTGCTTCCGAGCTTCACATTTCCGAATCCGCGCTGTCCCAGGCGCTGAACACCATCGAACGTCTGGCGGGGGAGCAGCTGTGCCTGCGCCGCAAGGCCCACGGGATCACGATGACCGCCTCGGGACGCTACTTCTCCTCCCTGGCCCGCAAGATCGTGGCCGAGGTCGAGGATTTGAACGCGACCTTCCCGCACCGCGAGGGCGTGCTGCGCGGACCGGTGCGCTTTGGCTGCTTCGCCTCGCTCTCCCCACACCTGATTCCGGCCATCATGGAGGCTTCCCGCCATTGCACCCCCAGGTGCAGGTCTCCGTGCAGGTGGGCACGCATGACGATTTGATCCCGGCGCTGAATTCCGGGGAGCTGGACGTGGCCTTCGTCTACGATCTGATGTTGCCCCCGGATTTGCGCAAGCAGGTGGTCTACGAGACCGAGATGCAGGTGCTGCTGCACCCGCAGCACCCGTTGGCGGCCCTGGAGCGGCCCCTGGAACTTCGGGACCTGGTGGACGAACCGATGATCATGTACGAATCCACTCCCAGCACCGACTATGTCCTGCAGCTGTTCGCCGCGCAGGGTCTTGACCCGCACATCATTGCCTCGCTGCCGCAGATGATCCTGGTCAGCGCCATGGTCGGTCGTGGCTGGGGTACGGGATGCTGATGGAAAGGCCGAACAACGCCCAGCTGTCCCTGGAGGGCAGGGCCTGGCCTTCCGCCGGCTCAGTCCACCGAACTACCCCAATTCGGTGGTCGCGATCAGTCCCCGGCATACCACCCTGTCCCCGCGGGTTCAGGCGCTGCTGGATTACGCCACCGACCTGATGGGCCAGGCGATGGCCGAGCAGCGCGCCCTGGCCGAGCTGCCCGGAAGCCGATCGCGGTAGCCGATCCGGTGGCCGGAGCCTGTTGTGCGAGCGCCTGCACGAGGCATAATGGCAAGCACCACAGGCACGGCACCAACATTTGGCGGGAGTGATGGACCGATGATCGGCACATGGCAGGCACTGGTAATTGATTGCGATGATCCCGATGAACTGGCCGGGTTCTATGAGCGGCTGCTGGGCATGGTCAGGATCGACAATGACCCGGACTGGGTGAGCATCGGCGACGCCCCGGATCGTCCCGCCATCGCGTTTCAGGCCGTCACCCCATATGTTCCGCCGCAGTGGCCGGGACATGTGCACCCGCAGCAGGCGCACATCGACGTGCGGGTCAAGGACCTGGACCTGGCCGAAACCGAGGTGCTGGCGCTGGGTGCCACCGCCACCGGAGAGGGCTCCAAGACGTTCCGAGTCTACCTGGACCCGCAGCAGCATCCCTTCTGCCTGGTCAGCTGGTAGCAAGTCCGCGGTTCCCTGGCCCGGCTTGGCCTGGGGCGGGCATCTACCCCATTGGGCGAAGGCCACCCGCGCCGCCTGCAGCCGGGTCTGCACCCCCAGCTTGTCCATGACCCGCGAGGCATGGGTTTTCACCGTCGATTCGCCAATGCCCAGTTGCGCGGCGATCTGCGGGTTGCTCAGGCCCTGGCCGAGCCCCCGCAGCACCTGGATTTCACGCTCGGTCAGGCTTTCGGGCAGCGGCTCGCGCGGCGG
>NZ_BAXF01000370.1:0-2199 GCF_001310435.1 Arthrobacter sp. JCM 19049
CGATCAGGTCTTGCCGCACCCGGGAGGCCCGTAGAGCAGGATGCCCTTCGGGCGCTCAGCCCGTGTTCGCGGTACAGCTCCGGATGGCTGAAGGGCAGCTCCACCGCGTCCTGGATCGCCTCGATCTGGTTGCTCAGCCCGCCGATGTCGGAGTAGGAGATGTCCGGGACTTCCTCCAGCACCAGGGACTGCATGTCGGTCAGCTGCACCCGGCTCATGGCCAGCCCGGTGCGCGGGTCCAGGGTGAGCTGGTCCCCCACCGCAGGTGCTCCTGGCGCAGCGGCTGGGCCAGTTCCACCACCCGCTGGTCATCGGCGCGGGCCATCACCACTACCTGGTGGTGCTCCAGGATTTCCTTGACGGTCACCAGTTCCCCGGTGTGCTCGTAGCCCAGGGCGGCGACGATCACCATCGCCTCGTTCAACAGCACCTGCTGGCCCACGTGCAGCTTCTCGAAGTCCAGCAGCGGGCTGATGCCCACCCGTAGGCGCCGCCCGCCCTGGGAAATGTCCGCGGACTGCACGGCGGTGGATTCGATCCCGGTGCCCGCCTCGGGGTGCTGGCGCGGGTGCTTGGCCAGGATGGTGCCGTGGCTGAAGGGGGTGTCCCCGTCCTTTTCCAGGGCCGACTTCAGGTCCACGATCTGTTCACGGGTGCGTTCGAGCATGGCCACCAGGCGCTGGTTGTTGCCGCTGAGCGTGGCCAGCTGCCGGTCCAGGTTGCGGTTCTTGTCCCGCAACACGTTGACCTGGCGTTCGGTCATGGACAGTCGTTCGGTCAGTTCCTGGTCATTGTGCTCGGACACTTGATCCCTCCCACGGCATCGGCAACGGTCAGCTGGCCCATTAATGGGTTTCCCGTCTTAGGTCATCCTACGGAGCAAGTACGCCGCACCGTAATCCGATGAGCGAATGTTGCCCACATACTGGAATCTACTCCTGTTCACGCACCCGTGCAGGGCGAGTTGCATCACGTGCGGCCCGGCGCAGCTTCTTGTCCGAGACCCCGCGCTCCCCCAGGGCTTCGGGCGTCCATTCGGATTCGTCGTGGTCCCTGGTCCAGGCCGAGACGTCCTCGGCGGCGAAGTTGTGTTCCTTCACGCGCTTGGCCTTCGGGATGCCCTGGGAGTCATCGGCCAGCCGGCGGGCGGTGATCAGAAACGCGGTGTGCGCCACCATCCGGTGGTCCGGGCGCACCGCCAGCCCGTCCACGTGCCAGCCGCGCACCAGGGTTTCAAAGCATTCGGGTTCGGTGAACTGCCCGGAGGCGCGGATCGCCTCGACCACCCGGGACATCTGGGTCACGGTGGCCACGTAGTTGGTCCACACCCCGCCGGGGGCCAGCACGGTGGCGACCGCGTCCAGGCATTCCCAGGGGCTGAGCATGTCCAGCACCACCCGGTCCACGCTGCCCGGCTCCTCCAGTTCGACCACCTTGTCCTGGAAGTCCCCGATGGAGATCTGCCAGGCCGGGTGCTCGCCGCCAAAGACGGTGTCCACGTTCCCGCGGGCAATCTCGGCGAACTCCTCCCGGCGTTCGAAGGAGTGCAGGAACCCGGTGTCCCCGATGGCGCGCAGCAGCGAGATCGACAGGCCCCGGAACCCACCCCGGCCTCCACGACGCGGCTCCGGGGAAGATGTCCCCGAACTGCACGATCTGCGCGGCGTCCTTCGTAGATCACCGCCGCCCCGCGCGGCATGGACAGCACGTAGTCCTTCGCCAGCGGGCGCAGCAGCTGGTAGCGGTAGCCCTCCACGTTCTCGATGACCGAGCCGTCGGGCAGCCCGATGATCGCATCGTGTTCCAGGATGCCCTTGTGCGAGTGGAACTGCCCGCCGGCCTCCAGGGTGATGGTGTTGATGCGGCGCTTCTCATCGGTCAGCTGCACCCGGTCCCCGACCGAAACGGTCCGCGGCGGGCGGCGGCCCCGTGGGGCATGCTGGCTTGGTTCTGGCTCACGAAATTGGCTTCCTTCTGGCTGATGCTGTCTACAGGGTTGATGTGCGGTGTGCGGGCGAAAATTGCGGGTGGGCGGGTCAGCGCACGTTCAAGGCGCGCAGGATCTGTTCCTGGTGCAGCACCCGACGATGTAGCCTTCCTCGCTGATCACCGCGTATTCGGCGGTTTCCACGGTGGCCAGGTAGTGGATCAGGGTGTCCCCGTCCGAGTCCTGGGCGATCACCGCCCCCTGCCCCAGCG
>NZ_BAXF01000371.1:0-2200 GCF_001310435.1 Arthrobacter sp. JCM 19049
GCCTCCACCGATTCCACGCAGACCGCCTCGGCGCCGTGGGCGACCATGAACGCGGCCAGCTCCCCGGTGTCCTGGCTGAGCTGGCGCAGGTAGGGGGTGATTGTCCCGGTCATCATGGTGGTGTCGCGGTAGCGTTCGGCCAGCTGCACGGCGACCGGGCCGGCCCCGTAGTGCCGCGAGGAGGTCTTGTGCACGAAGCCGGAGGACACCAGGTCATCCAGCAGCCGGTAGACCGAGCTGACCGGAATCTGGGACCCTCGGACAGCTCCTTAACGGTCGCCTGGGGGACCTTGGCCAACGCCGCGAGGATCCACAGGACCCGAGCGGTCTGCGAATCGGACACTTTTCTTACGTACATAGCACCTTTGCCGGGGGCCCGGGGCTGCGGGCCACGATCTGTTCACCACCCGATTCAAGGCAGGTGGAATCAGGCGCAGTCACCCATTGTTCTTTCCACCGCGGCGGTGGGGCAAGTCGAAATTCTCACCGCATGAGAATGCCGCAGGGAAAATTCCCGGGAGCTGGAAAAGAGTGAGCTGGGTTAACCGTGTCCCCAAAGGACACCGCACGCGCGGGCCGCAGCGCGGCCCATGGGTCCCTGATCGGCGCGAATCCAACGTTTTTATGTGATGGAGCAGGCCCCATCGCGTGGCCGCGGCAACATCCGCGCCGGAAAATCCGAAGGTCTCGCTCGTCGCTTTAGTGTGCCGTGAGTCTCAACAGACCGTCGGTTCTTTGATACATTTCTCACAACTCGAAATGATCGTTGGCGCACCGGAATTATCGGCGAATGCGCTTCGAGGGAACAAAGTAGTAGTGCAGGATGGCCACCACCGCAGCCCAGCCCGCCCCGATCACGAAGCCGACCACGACATCGGAGAGCCAGTGGTGGCCCAGGTAGATCCGGGAGAAGCCCATCGCCAGCACGAAGAGCACGGCCAGCGAGGCAATCAGGTAGGCGTAGCGGCGCAGCCCGTAGACGATGGCCAGGTACGCGGCGATGCCGATCAGCGCGGCGGCGTTCAGCGTGTGGCCGCTGGGAAAGGAAAAGGAACCGGGAGGTTCCGGACCCCCGGGGATCCCGTCGGGCCTGATCACTTCGTGCCGTCCCTTGAGGATCGTGGTGAGCAGGACGGAAACCAGCGCGGTGAAGCCCACGGTGGCCAGCGGCCAGAAGCTGCGCGTAAACCAGCACAACAGCGCGGTCACCAACACCATGGTGGCGGTCATCCCCGGGGTGGACCCCCACCAATACAACCCATGGGCCAGGGCCGCCAGCACCGTCCTGGTGCTCCAGCACCCACTGCTGCACCGGGGCGTCAAAATCCTGCACCCAGCCACCCGCGCCAAGGGAAACCACCACACGGCGGGTGAAGTAGAACATGGCGACGATCAGGCCCAGCACCACCCACAGCGCCCGGGCTGCGCCGGTGCGCTGGCCGGGCCGGAAATACCACGAGGATCGCATGGCTTCCATCGTAGTCTTCGCCCCCGCCCCGGTGCGTGCCCCGCGGCAGAAGTCACCGGGTCACCGCCGGGGATGCGGGAGAATGGCGTCATGACAATCAAGGTGCTGGCAGTTGGGAAAAAGCATGAGTCCTGGGTCACCGAGGCATCGGGCGCTATGAGAAGCGGCTGAAGAAGCCCTTCAACCTGTCCTGGCAGCTGCTGAGCCATTCCGCCCGCGACAACGAGGCGGCGCGCGCCGAGGAATCGACGCGCATCCTGGCCAAGGTGGCGCCCGGCGACTTCGTGGTGCTGCTTGATGAGCGTGGGTGCAACGTCGATTCGCCGGCCCTGGCCAACACGCTGCGCGCCCCCATCGACGCCGGCCGCAATGTGGTGGTGGTCATCGGCGGGGCCTACGGGGTGGACTCCACGGTCCACGACCGCGCGGATTTCACCTGGTCGCTGTCCAAGCTGGTCTTTCCCCACCAGCTGGTCCGGCTGATCCTCACCGAACAGCTCTACCGGGCCCAGGACATCCTGGCCGGCGGCAAGTACCACCACCTCTAGACTTCCGCCCCCACCAGTGCCCCTGGCGATGGCACCCGGTTGACTTTCCATACCGGAAAGACAAGACTTTCCACAACGGAAAGAGAGTGGCTCATGCATGGATCTACGGGCTCCGGCCGAGCACCGGCGCAGTCTGCGGCCGAGCTGTTGGCACTGGCCGATGACGCCGCGGCGAACATGGTGC
>NZ_BAXF01000372.1:0-2191 GCF_001310435.1 Arthrobacter sp. JCM 19049
CCAGCTGGCTTCGGCGGCGCGGTACAGGTGTTCTGCCAAGGAAAGGATCTGGCCGGGTCATGCAGCTGAAGTTCGGCAATCGCCTCGGTGAACTTCTCGCTGGCGCGCACGGTGCGTCCCTGGGCCAGCGCCGCCAGGCCCTGAAGCGTGGCGATGACGCCCTGGCGGTGCATGACCTGGTGCACGGTGGTGCCGCGGTAGGTGGCCAGGAACTGTTCGGCGCTGGCGTAGTCTCCCAGGAAGATCAGGTTCCAGCCGAGGCGGAAGGCGACCTTTGGTTCGTAGAGCCGGCCGAGGGCCGGGTTGGCCTCCAGCACCTGCTGGGCCTGCTGTGCCAGTTCATGCGCCGTGCGGCAGTGGCCTTCCATGCTATGCAGGTCGCTGAGCAGCATCAGGGTGATCACCCGCATCTCCGCGGTCAGTTCCGGATCACTGAGCAGCTCCTCCACCTCCCACAACTGCGGGCGCAGCCCGTCGGTGGTGTGTACGCGCTTCCATAGGGTTATCAGCCGGTTCGCGGCCTGCCGGCCGGCCACCAGGTGATCGCGCTGCGCCGGGTCGGCGAAGTCCTGGGCCCGCGCATCCCACAGGTCCTCCAGCTCACGCAGCTGCCCGGCCTTGACTCCCAGGCTGGTGAACACCAGCAGCAGCTGGTTGAATGCCGCGCGCAGGTGCTGGGGATCTTCGGCATCCCGAATGGTGCGCATCAGCAGGGACCGGGCCGTGTGGTACCGCCCAATGCCGAGCATGACCTGGGCCTCCAACAGGGCCCCTGGGGCCCCGGTGTGCCCCAGCTGGTATATGCTGCACAGCTGCCAGGCCAGGATGTAGTCCAGTTCCCCGGCCGCCTCCGCCACCGCATCCAGCACCTGCTCCTGGGCAATGTCACGGCCGATTTCCAGACCCCACAACACCTGCCGCGGCGTCGGGGCGAGCCCCAGCCGTTCGCGGGCTTCCTGCCAGGTGGCATAGAGTTCGGTGCTGAGCTGGGCCGGCACCACCTGGCGCAGCACCGAGGCGTGCAGCTCGGAGGAAAACTCGACCAGACCCGAGTGGGTAACCCGCAGTTCCCCCGAATCCAGCAGCCCCTTGTAGGTCATGGAGCAACCCAGCAGCACGGCGCTGGGTAGCGCCCCGGCCAGGGCCAACAGCTGCAGGCAGCGCTGCTCTGTCTCTGGGATCTGCTGATGCACCTCACGCACCAAATCCTGCAGGCACTCATCGGCTTCGGGCAGGGCGCTGGCCGCCGTCCACACGCGCAGGCGCGGGGGCGGGGTAAATTCATCGGTGGCCGTGGAAAAAAGGGTGCCCTGTTCCAGTCCCGAGCTCACATACGCCTTGGCGAAGCTGGGGTTGCCGCCACTGGCGTGGGCCACCACCTGCGCGGCCCCGTCCCCCATGACGCCCGGCACCAGCTGGTCAACCAGCTGGCGAACGTGGTCCAGGCCCAGTGGTTGGACCACAATGGTCTCCAGCTGCATGGAAGCAGACATGGCGGCCAGCGGCGAGGCGGCATCCAGTGCCCCGGCACCGATGGCCACCAGCTTCAGGGAGGCGTTCTCGGCCAGCAGCGAAAGCACGAAACAGCTCTGGCGTCCAGGAATTGGGCGTCCTCCACCACCACGAGCCCCGCGGCCTGGGCGGAGCGGCCGGCCAGGCGCTGGTTGATTTCGCGCAGGACCTCGACGGGTCCTCAATGCTGCGCAGCGCCCCCAGGTAGGGCGAGAGGACCGTAGGGCACCTGAGCCAAGGACGGGCTGCAGTACAGGCGCATGACCGGGCACTGGACCTGGGGGTGCTCCAGAACCGCGTCGACCAGGCTGGTCTTGCCCATGCCGACACCGCCCAGGATCAATGCCCCGTTCGTGTCGGGGCTGCGCACGATGCGCAGCAGGTCCCGGAACTCGGCGGTCTGCAGGTGGGGCCGCATGGTGCTGGTGGTCATCGCTGCCCCGCCGTGCGTCGACTCGCCCGGTCCAGTGCGGTCAGTTCCTGGCGGTTGCGCACCTGCAGCTTCGAGTACACCTGATACAGGTGGCCTTCCACCGTGCGAATGGACACCCCGTTGACCCGGGCGATTTCCTGGTTGCTGCGCCCCTCAATGGCCAGCAGCGCCACCTGGGATTCACGCTTGGTCAATTCGCGGGTCCAGCCCGGCTTGGACGTCTCCGCGCCGGGGCGTTCCTGGCCC
>NZ_BAXF01000373.1:0-2191 GCF_001310435.1 Arthrobacter sp. JCM 19049
CTCGCTGGCCGTGGTCGTCGAGGAGATGGCCCCGCGCGAGGGCCGCTCGACGGAGAACCCGCTGGTGGACATCCACGTGAGCCTGTACGTGGAGCGGCCAAGCCAGAAGGCGATCGTGATCGGCAAGGGCGGCGCCCGGCTGCGCGAGGTCGGCACCCGCGCCCGGCAGGGGATCGAGAAGCTGCTGGGCACCAAGGTATACCTGGACCTGCACGTGAAGGTGGCCAAGGACTGGCAGCGCGACCCGAAGCAGCTGGGCCGCCTCGGCTTCTAGCCCGCCGCCACGGGCTGCCGCAACCCGTGAACAACCCCTGTCCGACCCGGTCGGGCAGGGGTTGTGCCATGTCCGGGAAAGGTGCGGTGCAGGGCCGGGCGTCCGGAATGTGACACAAACGTGCAACAACTGCGTCGCAGCCCACCGGCGGTGCTATGTTTGAAAAATGCATTTCGAGCTACTACTGCTACTTAGCCGCTGCGAGGATCCAACGGACCGCTAGTGGTCCCACGGCCGACCCCTCGTCGCGGAGTTCGCCCTCATCCGGCCCCATACAAACAACCACCAATTGTCCAGGGGATACCGAAATGCAGAACATGCAAAAGCCTTCGAACATGCCAATCCACAAGTATGTTCCCTTCCAGGACCAGATCGAGGTCAACCTGCCCGATCGCACCTGGCCAGACAAGTACATCACCAAGGCCCCGCGCTGGTGCGCGGTGGATCTGCGCGACGGCAACCAGGCGCTGATCGACCCGATGAGCCCGAGCGCAAGCACAAGATGTTCGACCTGCTGGTGCAGATGGGCTTCAAGGAGATCGAGGTGGGCTTCCCCTCGGCCTCGCAGACCGACTTCGACTTCGTGCGCCAGCTCATCGAACAGGACCGCATCCCCGAGGATGTGACCATCCAGGTGCTCACCCAGTCCCGGGAACACCTGATCGAGCGCACCTACCAGGCGCTGGAGGGTGCCAAGCAGGCGATCGTGCACCTGTACAACTCCACCTCGATCCTGCAGCGCGAAGTGGTGTTCCGCCAGGACGAGGACGGGATCGTGGACATCGCGGTGCAGGGTGCGCGGCTGTGCAAGAAGTACGAGGAGCAGCTTGGCGGCACCAAGATCACCTACGAATACTCCCCGGAGTCCTACACCGGCACCGAGCTCGAGTTCGCCAAGCGCATCTGCGAGGCGGTGGCCGAGGTGCTGGAGGCCAGCCCGCAGAACAAGGTGATCCTGAACCTTCCGGCCACCGTGGAGATGGCCACCCCGAACGTGTACGCCGACTCGATCGAGTGGATGCACCGCAACCTGGCCAACCGGGAGTCGATCATCCTCTCCCTGCACCCGCACAACGACCGCGGCACCGGGGTGGCCGCCGCGGAACTGGGCTACCTGGCCGGCGCGGACCGCATCGAGGGCTGCCTGTTCGGCAACGGGGAGCGCACCGGTAACGTGGACCTGATCACCCTGGCATGAACATGTTCGGCCAGGGCGTGGACCCGCAGATCGACTTCTCCGACATGGACCACATCCGACGCACCGTGGAGTACTGCAACCAGCTGCCGGTGCCCGAGCGCAGCCCGTACGGCGGGGACCTGGTGTTCACCGCGTTCTCCGGCTCCCACCAGGACGCCATCAAGAAGGGTCTGGAGGCGATGGACGCCAAGGCCGCCGCCCAGGGCAAGGACATCAACGACCTGGTCTGGGCGGTACCCTACCTGCCGGTGGACCCCAAGGACATCGGGCGCAGCTACGAGGCCGTGATCCGGGTGAACTCCCAGTCCGGCAAGGGCGGGGTCTCCTACCTGCTGAAGAACGACTACAACCTGGACCTGCCGCGCCGCGCCCAAATCGAATTCTCCGGGGTGATCCAGAAGAAGACCGACTCCGAGGGCGGGGAAGTCTCCTCGCAGACCATCTGGCAGGTCTTCCAGGACGAGTACCTGCCGGTGGCCGAGGGCAATGGCCTCAAGCCCTGGGGGTACTACAAGATCGCCTCGCAACCGCCGAATCCGCAGAGGACGGCAGCTTCGTGCTGCACACCAAGCTGCTGGTGGACGGCGCCGCCCAGGAGCGCAGCGCCGAGGGCACCGGCCCGATCTCCGCACTGGTGAAGATGCTCAACGAGGACGGGGTGGATTTGCGGGTGCTGGACTACACCGAGCACGCGCTGAGCGAGGGCGGCAACGCCCAGG
>NZ_BAXF01000374.1:0-2165 GCF_001310435.1 Arthrobacter sp. JCM 19049
CCCGGGCACCCGTGGCCGACGGTGCCGCCGCTGTTCGAGGTACAGTCCTCCCACGAGGAGGGCGGGCAGCGCAGCTACCTGCCTCCACTGTGAGATTTAATGGTCGGCAGGGCCGGGTGATCGGTGTTACAGTGGCAGAGACGGAATTTGTCGCTGGCTCACGCCTCCCGAAGCCCGGCACCGAGAAGCTGATCAAGGCGGATCTGGTGCTGCTCGCCCTCGGGTTCACCGGACCGGAAAAAGCCGGGCTGGATGAACAGGTCAGTATCGATTTCGACAATCTGGGCAACGTCGCCCGTGATGGCTACTACCACACCGGCGCGGACAATGTGTTCGCCGCCGGGGACGCCGGTCGGGGACAGTCCCTGATCGTGTGGGCCATCGCCGAGGGGCGCTCCGTCGCCGCGGCGGTGGACCGTCACCTGCAGGGGCACACCATGTTGCCCGCACCGGTCGCCCCCACCGATAGGGCCATCAGCATCATGTGAGTGTCACGGGTGCGTTGCGGCCAGCCATGGAGTTTCAGCCTTGGAATTCCCGGCCGGACGTACCGTGGAAAGTGAAAGGCATAATAGGCTGACGGTATGAGACGCGCGAAGATTGTTGCTACCTGGGGACCATCGATTGAGAGCTACGAAAACACCGTGGCGGTGTTGCAGGCCGGGGTGGACGTCGCCCGGCTGAACATGAGCCATGGCGACCATTCCACACACGCGAACAACCTGGAAAACGTGCGCAACGCCTCCCGTGAGGTAGGCCGCGCGGTGGGGATCTTCGCCGACCTGCAGGGCCCGAAGATCCGCCTGGGCCGGTTCAAGGACGACGCGAAGTACATCCTGGAGCCGGGGGAGCGGTTCACCATCACCACCGAGGACATCGAAGGGGACCGCAGCATCTGCTCCACCACCTTCAAGGGCCTGCCCGGGGATGTGCAGCCGGGGGACATGCTGCTGGTCAACGACGGCAAGGTCCAGCTGCGCGCCCTGCAGGTCGACGAGGTCAAGGTGCTCACCGAAGTCGTCGTCGGCGGGGAGGTGTCCAACAACAAGGGCATCAACCTGCCCGGCGTCGCGGTGAACGTGCCGGCACTGAGCGAGAAGGATGAGGACGACCTGCGCTGGGCGATCCGCGCCGGGGTGGACATGGTCGCCCTGTCCTTCGTGCGCAACGCCAGCGACATCCGTCGCGTGCACGAAATCATGGATGAGGAAGGCCGCCGCCTGCCGGTGATCGCCAAGATCGAAAAGCCGCAGGCCGTCGCCGCCCTAGAGGAGATCATCGACGCGTTTGACGCGATCATGGTCGCCCGCGGCGATCTGGGCGTGGAGCTGCCGCTGGAGGAGGTCCCGATGGTGCAGAAGCGCGCCATCGAACTGGCCCGCCGCTGGGCGAAGCCGGTCATCGTGGCCACCCAGGTGCTCGAATCGATGATCGAGTCCCCGACCCCCACCCGGGCCGAGGCCTCGGACTGCGCCAACGCGGTCATCGACGGCGCCGACGCGGTCATGCTCTCCGGGGAGACCTCGGTGGGCGCTACCGGTGGAGACCGTGGCCACCATGGCCCGGATCATCACCTCCACTGAGCAGCACGGCCTGGACCGCATCCCGCGGCTGGGCTCCAAGCCCAAGACCCGCGGCGGGGCGATCACCCGCGCCGCCGTGGAGATTGCCGACCAGCTCGATGTGAAGTACATTGTCGCGTTCACCCAGTCCGGTGACTCGGCGCGCCGCCTCTCCCGGCTGCGCCCGCACAAGCCGGTGCTGGCCTTCACCCCGCTGCCGCAGACCTACAACATCATGACCCTGATGTGGGGTGTGCAGGCCCGCCTGGTGGAATACGCCGACCACACCGACAAGATGACCGCCCAGGTCGACGAACGCCTGCTCTCCGAGGGGCTGGCCGAGGTCAACGACCTGGTGTGCATCGCCGCCGGTTCGCCTCCAGGGCAGGCCGGGTCCACCAACACACTGCGCATCCACAAGGTCGGTGACCTTGCCGATGCGGGCCAGCTGCTGGACGGCAAGCCGATGCCGGACCGGGAGAAGGTCGGACCGTGGGCGCCGGAGAACGTGCGCGGCACCTCCATCTAGCATAGCCGCCGACGCGGGCCGCGAGGTTTCTCACGGCCACCGGCCAGGGGCGCCAATCCTTTGCGGGATTGCGC
>NZ_BAXF01000375.1:0-2162 GCF_001310435.1 Arthrobacter sp. JCM 19049
GCGGCGAGCAGGCGCGATCGACGGGGTGCTGTCCATCATGGTCGGCGGCGAGCCGGCGGACTTCTCCGAGGCCAAGGACGTGCTGGAGGCCGTGGGCAAGACCATCGTGCTGGTCGGCCCCTCGGGCTCCGGGCAGACCGTGAAGGCCGCGAACCAGCTGATCGTCGCTCCAACATCCAGGCGCTGTCCGAGGCCGTGGTCTTCCTGGAGGCCTACGGCGTGGACACCGACTCGGCGCTGCAGGTGCTCGGGCGGCGGGCTGGCCGGCTCGAAGGTGCTGGACCAGAAGGGCCAGAAGATCCTGGACCGCGAATTCGGCCCGGGCTTCCGCCTGGCGCTGCACAACAAGGACATGGGCATCGTCACCTCCGCCGCCCGCGAGGCCGGGGTCATCCTGCCGCTGGGCGCCTGGTGGCCCAGCTGGTCAGCTCCACCGTGGCCAGCGGCGACGGCTCGCTGGACCACTCCGGGCTCTTCCGCGGCGTACAGCGCCTGTCGGGCAAGTCCGAGTAGCCACCCGGGCCGGGAACACCGGCCCGGCCCAAAGATTCCTGTGACGGGATCCGCAGACCGCACGCAGCGGTCCTGGGAGCCGCAGCCGTCCTGCTCCAGGGGCGCCGGGTCGAAGCGACATCAGTGATTCCCTGACAGATCGTCCCGAAGCTCGAAGTCTTCGACTGCCCGGGCCCCCACGTGCTCATGGAAGCCAGGACGGCCGGTGTGATGAGCCGAGGACCCCACGCAAAGGACCACGTGATTGCTCCGTGTGGTGCCAGCCGCGGGTCCCGTCGCAGGTCTATCCACCCCAGCCGGCCCAACGCCGGCTGGATCCAAACTTTTCTCGAAAGACCCCGGCCAGCGGCCGGACCAGCAAGGAAGTGTGATTCCCATGCCTAAGATGCGCACCGTAGATGCCATCGTGCAGATCCTGGAGAAGGAAGGCGCCACCGAGGCGTTCGGCCTGCCCGGGGCCGCGATCAACCCGCTGTACTCGGCCATGAAGGACCATGGCGGGATCCGCCACACCCTGCACCGCCACGTGGAGGGCGCCAGCCACGCCGCGGACGGCTACTCGCGGGCCACCGGCAAGATCGGGCTGTGCCTGGGCACCTCCGGCCCGGCCGGCACCGACATGATCACCGGGCTGTACGCCGCGATCGCCGACTCCATCCCGATGCTGTGCATCACCGGCCAGGCGCCGACCAACGTGCTGCACAAGGAGGACTTCCAGGCCGTGGACATCGAGTCCATCGCCAAGCCGGTCACCAAGTACGCGGTGACCGTGCTGGAGCCGGGCCTGGTGCCGGGCACCTTCGCCAAGGCTTCCAGATCATGCGCTCGAACCGTCCCGGCCCGGCGCTGATCGACCTGCCGATCAACGTGCAGATGGCCGAGATCGACTTCGACATCGACGCCTACGAGCCGCTGCCGGTGCAGAACCCGCAGATGTCCCGCGCCCAGGCGGAGAAGGTCGTGGACCTGCTCACCGGCCATGAGCGCCCGATCATCATCGCCGGCGGCGGGGTGATCAACGCGAACGCCAGCGCCGCGCTGGTTCAGCTGGCCGAGGAACTGGACATCCCGGTCTCCCCGACCCTGATGGCTGGGGCGCGATCCCGGACGACCACCGCCTGCAGTCGGGCATGGTCGGGATCCAGACCCACACCAAGTACGGCAACGACACGTTCCTGGCCTCCGACTTCGTGCTGGGCATCGGCAACCGCTGGGCCAACCGCCATACCGGGGACCTGGCCACCTACCGCGCCGGACGCAAGTTCGTGCACGTGGACATCGAGCCGACCCAGATCGGGCGCGTGTTCTCCCCGGACCTGGGGATCACCTCCGACGCCGGGGCCGCGCTTGAGGCCATCCTTGAGGTGGTGCGCGAGCGCAAGGCCGCCGGCCGGGTGCCGGACTACTCCCAGTGGTCGGCCGAGTGCACCGAGCGCAAGGGCACCGGGCACCGCAAGACCAACTTCGAGAACATCCCGATCAACCGCAGCGCGTCTACCAGGAGATGAACGCCGCCTTCGGCCAGGACACCACCTACGTGTCCACCATCGGCCTGAGCCAGATCGCCGGCGCGCAGATGCTGCACGTGTTCGGCCCGCGCAAGTGGATCAACGCCGGACAGGCTGGCCCGCTGGGCTGGACCGGGCCGG
>NZ_BAXF01000376.1:0-2164 GCF_001310435.1 Arthrobacter sp. JCM 19049
CGCACGGTGGCCAGCCGCGGGGACTCGGCGTGGCGCACGGTCACCACGAAGTCGTCGCCCGCGTAGATGTGAACCTCCCCGAACTCCACCTCCTCGACGTCATCGAGGTAGCGTGCCGGGCGCAGCACCATAAACAGATGGCCTTCGTAGCGATCCAGCTTCGGGCGCTGGTGGCCCTTCAGGGTGTCTTCCACGGCCAGTGAATGCAGGGAGAATTGCTCGCTGACCACCTGAAGCTCCTGTTCGGTGGGTCGGTACAGGCCGATCCACCCCATGCCGCCGGTGCGTCGCATCACTTCAAAGGTCTGGTCCAGGTCCTGCGGATGGGCCACGGCCATGCCCGCCACGTAGATGACGTTGTCGATCACTGTCACCGGTTACCACCCGTTCGTTCCATGGACAGAAAGAATCCCATGACCTACTACCCTAGTAAGAGTGAGTCAAGAAGTGCATGATCCCTCCCGCGAGTCGACCGCCCAAGGTGAGGCTGCAGGCCAAGACACGGCGCAGAGCGAGGTCGGTGTCGGCCCCTGGCAGGGCCCCTGGCCGCAGGATGAGCGGCTGGATCCGCAACTGCTGGAGCACGGGGACCGGCGCAACGTGGCCGATAAGTACCGCTACTGGTCCATGGAGCGATCGTCGCCGACCTGGATGAACGCCGCCATGACTTCCACATCGCCATCGAGAACTGGCAGCACGACATGAACATCGGCACCGTGGTGCGCACCGCGAACGCGTTCCTGGCCAAGGAAGTGCACATTATTGGCCGCCGCCGCTGGAACCGGCGCGGTGCCATGGTCACCGATCGGTACCAGCACGTGCGTCACCATCCCACCGTTGAGGACTTTGTCCAATGGGCCCAGGGCGAGGGCCTGGCGGTCATTGGGGTGGACATCTTCCCGGACTCGGTGCCGCTGGAAACCTATGAGTTGCCGCGCCGCTGCGTGCTGGTCTTTGGCCAGGAAGGGCCCGGACTGAGCGATGAGGTGCATGCCGCAGCCGAGGCCACCTTGTCCATTGAGCAGTTTGGCTCCACCCGCTCCATCAACGCAGCCTCCGCGGCCGGTATTGCCATGCATGCCTGGGTCCGCAGACACGTGTTTAACCAGCAGGTCGGCTAGCCGCCACTCCAAAACTCCCCTACTTTTTACTCAAGCGCCTTTATTAGTCGCGCGGGAGTGCCTAGGCTTGGAAGTGTTCGTCCTCGGGGGAAAGCGGGCACTTGTGAAACGGCGTCATCAGGTTAATCGCGAGCTCTTGCTGCCCATGCGCACACGCGGCGCGCGCCGTGCCGTGAAAGTGTCCTTAACCGGACTGGCGGCAGCCGGCCTGAGCGCGGCCCTGGCCTTCCCGCTGGTGGCCCAGGGCACCGAGGACCGTCAGGGCAACATCCCGGTTGCAATCGATGCGATCGGCGACCCGAACTTCTTTGCCGGTGATGTTGTCGTCGACCAGTACGCGCCGCTGGGGGGTATTCGGTGGATCGGGCAAAGTGGTGGCCATCGATGGCCGGCCGGTGGAGATGCTGAAGGCGCCGCCCCGCACACAGCGCACCGGACCGGGATTCCCCCAGGCGCCGCTGCTGGCCGGGCAGGTGGGGCAGCTGGGTGTGCTGCCCGGCAGCCTGCAGCTCATGCACCCGGTCACGACACGCAACATTTCCAGCCCCTACGGGTGGCGCAAGAATCCCACGGGTCCCGGCAACCAGATCCACATCGGCCAGGACTATCCCATCGCCTGCGGTTCGCCGGTCTATGCCGCCGAAGCCGGCCGCGTGGTCATCTCCGGTTGGCGCGGCCATTCGGGCAATCGGGTGACCATCGACCACGGGAACAATGTGCACACCGGCTACAGCCACAACTCCCGCCTGCTGGTGGGGATCGGGGACGAGGTCGAACAGGGTCAGCTGATCGCCCGCAGCGGAACCACCGGCAACTCCACCGGATGCCATGTGCACTTTGAGGTCATTGTGGATGGGCGCTGGCACGACCCGCGCAACTACCTGCCGGGCATCCCCGGGCAGCGTCAGGCCATGATCGACTCGCGACGGCTGACCGTGAAGTCCCCGACCCTGCCCGGCGGCGGCCAGCATCGTGAGGAACCGACCCCGCCGGTCGCGGCGCCGGATCCGGATGTGGTGGTGCCGGAGGATGAGACCCCGGTG
>NZ_BAXF01000377.1:0-2155 GCF_001310435.1 Arthrobacter sp. JCM 19049
CCACTGGACGACCACGCCCCATGCAGGGCGAGCCGCGGGGTGGGAACACGACTGCTTGATCGTGTTCCCACCCCGCGGCTGTGTTGTTTGGCCCCGTCGCCCCGCACCGCGTGCGGCACACGCCGGGCCCCGGGTGAGATGCCCGCGCGGCGGTGAAGGGACTAGCATGCATAGGGTGAGTAGCCATAATAATTCCGCCCTGCCCGAGCAGGTTTCCGACATCTTTGACGCCCAGCGCTGGCGTGAGGTTGAAGGGTTCGACTTCACCGACATCACCTATCACCGCCAGGTGGAGCGTGACGCCAATGCGGCGGTGGTCCGTGACCTGCCCACCGTGCGCATCGCCTTCAACCGCCCCGAGGTGCGCAACGCCTTCCGCCCGCATACCGTTGATGAGCTCTACCGGGCCATGGATCATGCGCGGATGACCAGTGACGTGGCAACGGTCCTGCTCACCGGCAACGGCCCCTCCCCCAAGGACGGCGGGCATTCCTTCTGCTCCGGCGGGGACCAGCGCATCCGCGGCCGCGACGGCTACCGCTACGCCGAAGGTGAGACCCGGGAATCCATCGACCCGGCCCGCGCCGGGCGGCTGCACATCCTTGAGGTCCAGCGCCTGATGCGCACCATGCCCAAGGTGGTCATTGCCATGGTCAACGGCTGGGCGGCCGGTGGCGGGCATTCGCTGCACGTGGTCTCGGACCTGAGCATCGCCTCCAAGCAGCACGGCAAGTTCAAGCAGACCGACGCACCGTGGGTTCCTTCGACGCCGGCTATGGTTCGGCGTTGCTGGCCCGCCAGGTGGGGCAGAAGGCGGCCCGCGAAATCTTCTTCCTGGCCCGCGAATACTCGGCCGAGGACATGGTGCGCATGGGCGCGGTCAACGAGGCGGTGGAGCACGAGCAGCTCGAAGAGGTGGCCCTGCAGTACGCCGCCGACATTGCCCGCCAGTCCCCGCAGGCCCTGCGCATGCTCAAGTTCGCCTTCAACCTGGCCGATGACGGGCTGGCCGGCCAACAGGTCTTCGCCGGGGAGGCAACCCGCATGGCTACATGACCGATGAGGCGGTGGAGGGACGCGACGCCTTCCTGGGCAAGCGCGAACCGAACTGGGCCGACTACCCGTACTACTTCTAGGGTCGGATCAGGCAATGCAACCGAACTCGCTGCACGAGCAGGTGCACACCGCACTGTCCCGGGCCATCAATGAAGGCGGCCCGGCCATTGAGGTGGTCGCCGACGCCGGGACGCCCGAAGGCGCCCGCGTGGAGTACCTGCAGCCCCAGCAGCTGCCGGGATTCACCGATCCGCTGCTGGTGGTGCGCACCTCCGGCTCCACCGGGCGGGCCAAGCGCACGGTGCTGTCCACCGCGGCGATGGCCGCCAGTTCACAGGCCACCGCCGAGTTCCTGGGGCTGCAGGGCCAGTGGCTGCTGGCCCTGCCGGTGCACTACATCGCCGGGCTGAGCGTGCTGACCCGTTCCCTGTTTGCCGGCACCACCGGTGGCCATGGAAACGAACGGCGGGTTCAGCGCCCAGAAGTTCACCGAGGCCGCCGAGCAGCTCACCGAGGCCAACAAGCTCACCTCCCTGGTGCCCACCCAGTTGGCCCGGCTGCTGGATAACCCGGCGCCGCGCACCGTCGCGGCCCTGAAGTCCCTTGACGCGATCCTGCTCGGCGGGGCACGGGCCAGCCGTGACCTGCTCACCGCCGCCCGGCACCTGGGGCTGAAGATCTTCCAGACCTACGGGTCTTCGGAGACCGCCGGCGGGCTGGTCTACAACGGCACCGCCCTGCCCGGGGTGAGCCTGCGGGAGGAAAACGGGCGGATTCTGGTCAGCGGCCCGATGCTGGCCGACGGTTATCTTGCCGATCCACAGGCCACCGCCCGGCACTTTGTGCTGCGCGAGGGCCGGCGCTGGTACCTGACCGATGACCTGGGCAGCATTGAGAACAACAAGCTGCAGATCCACGGCCGGGTTGATGACGTCATCAATACCGGTGGAATCAAGCTCTCGGCCGGGCAGGTGGAGGGGCTGCTGGATGAGTTCTTTGACCAGTGCCTGGTGGTTCCGGTGCCCGACGGGCAGTGGGGTCAGGCGGTGGGTCTGGCGTTCAGCGGCCCCAGCGACACCGCCCCGGCGTTCGAGGCGGT
>NZ_BAXF01000378.1:0-2140 GCF_001310435.1 Arthrobacter sp. JCM 19049
CCGACCGCAAGCAGGCCCCGGCCCGAGTCCCGCCCGCCCAAGACCTCCAAGGCGCCCCGCCAGCAGGAACCGACCGAGGCCACCGAGGCAGTTGCCGAATCCACCGGGGCGACCGAAACCACCGAAACCGATGCCGCCGCTGAAGCCAGCGAAAGCGGCGCAGCGAAGGAAAACGAGGACCACACCGGCGCCCTGCTCGCGCAGCACGGCAGCACCATGATGATCAATCCCTTCGCCGTGCCCGAGGCGGCCCACACGGTCGTACGCCACGCCATCCCCAAGACCAAGCAGCAGGCCGAAGCCGAACAGCGCGGGGAGGAACACCACGACGAGGACGCCGATGAGGTCACCTCACGCCGTCGGCGTCGCCGCCGTCGCGGGGAAGTGGATCTGGAACTGGATGGCGGTTCGCAGGATGACCCGCCGAACACCGTCACCCGGGTACGTGCCCCGCGCGCAAGCCTGGACACCCCGGTCTCCAACAAGGTCACCTCGGTGCGCGGTTCCACCCGTCTGGAAGCCAAGCGCCAGCGCCGCCGCGAATCGCGGGAAACCGGTCGCCGCCGTCAGGTAATCACCGAGGCCGAGTTCCTGGCTCGCCGCGAGTCGGTGGAACGCCAGATGATCGTGCGCCAGCGCGAGGACCGCATCCAGATCGGTGTGCTGGAGGACGGGGTGCTGGCCGAGCACTTCGTGTCCAAGACCCAGCAGGATTCCCTGATCGGCAACGTGTACCTGGGCAAGGTCCAGAACGTGCTGCCTCCATGGAGGCCGCGTTCGTGGATATCGGGCGCGGACGCAACGCCGTGCTGTACGCCGGCGAAGTCAACTGGGACGTCGCAGCCCTGGAGGGCCAGCCGCGGCGCATCGAAAACGCGCTGAAGGCCGGCGACTCGGTGCTGGTGCAGGTGACCAAGGACGGTGGGCCACAAGGGTGCCCGCCTGACCAGCCAGGTCTCTCTGCCCGGACGCTACCTGGTGTACGTTCCCGGCGGTTCAATGACCGGCATCTCCCGCAAGCTGCCGGATGTGGAGCGCCAGCGGCTGAAGAAGATCCTGAAGGACCACCTGCCGGAGAACGCGGGCGTCATCGTGCGCACCGCCGCCGAGGGTGCCAGCGAGGAAGAGTTGATGAATGACATCAACGCCTGCGCGCCCAGTGGGAGGGCATCGAGGAACAGTCCAAGTCGAACAAGACCCTCGCCCCAGAACTGCTGCACTCCGAACCGGACTTGACCATCAAGGTCGTGCGCGATGTGTTCAACGAGGACTTCACCAAGCTGATCGTCTCCGGCACCCAGGCCTGGGACACCATCGAGGCCTACGTGATGTACGTGGCCCCGGACCTGATGGGCCGCCTGGAGCAGTGGAAGAACGAAGAGGACATCTTCGCCCACTACCGCATCGACGAGCAGATCAACAAGGCGCTGGATCGCAAGGTGTTCCTGCCCTCCGGCGGTTCGCTGGTCATCGACCGCACCGAGGCGATGACCGTGGTGGACGTGAACACCGGCAAGTTCACCGGCTCGGGCGGCAACCTCGAGGAAACCGTCACCAAGAACAACCTGGAGGCGGCCGAGGAGGTCGTGCGCCAGCTGCGCCTGCGCGACATCGGCGGCATCATCGTCATCGACTTCATCGACATGGTGCTGGAGGCCAACCGGGACCTGGTCCTGCGCCGGCTGATCGAGTGCCTGGGCCGCGACCGCACCAAGCACCAGGTTGCCGAGGTCACCAGCCTGGGTCTGGTGCAGATGACCCGCAAGCGCATGGGCACCGGCCTGTTGGAAGTCTTCGGGGAGGCCTGCGAGGTCTGCGCCGGACGCGGGTGATCACCCACGAGGAGCCGGTGGAGCACCGCAAGAGCTACAACTCGCACGGTGAATCGCACGCCAAGAAGAACCAGGAATCCAAGTCCAGCCGTTCCCGGCGCCGTCGCGGTGGCTCCAGCGGCCAGGAGGAAACCAAGCCCGCCGAGCAGCGGGCCGCCCAGGAGACCGAGAGCGACGAGAAGAGCGAGGCCGCACGCAGCGCCCTGGCCAGCATCGCCGCCGCCTCGCACTGACCGAGGCCGAGGAAGCGGAAGCCAAGCAGGAATCCGGCAAGGACCAGGCTCCGGTGAGCCTGGAGCAGCTGGAAG
>NZ_BAXF01000379.1:0-2136 GCF_001310435.1 Arthrobacter sp. JCM 19049
CGCCGCTGAACAGCCACCAGGCCAGGAAGGTGAGCGCGCGATGCCCAGCACGATCGGACGAAGACCGCGGAGATCCGGTCGGCCAGGCGGGCGATGGGCGCCTTGCCGGACTGGGCCTCGGAGACCAGGCGGCCCATCTGGGCCAGGGTGGTGTCCGCGCCGATGCGGGTGGCCTCGATGACCAGGCGTCCGGAGGTGTTGATGGTGGCGCCGGTGACCTCATCCCCGGCCGCGACCTTCTGCGGCACCGATTCACCGGTCAGCAGGGAGGTGTCCACGGCGCTGGCCCCGTCAATGACCTTGCCGTCGGTGGCGATCTTCTCGCCCGGGCGGACCACGAACTGGTCCCCGATCTGCAGCTGGTTCGCCGGGATGCGGTGTTCCACGCCATCGCGCAGCACCGCCGCCTCCTTGGCCCCCAGGTCCAGCAGGGTCTTCAGGGCATCCGAGGCGCGGTTCTTGGCGCGGGCCTCCAGGTGGCGGCCGATCAGCAGGAAGGTCGCCACCACGCCAGCGGTCTCAAAGTACAGGGTGTGCTCGTGCATCCCGCCGCCGGTATGGGCGGTCATCATCGGGTCACGGAAGAGTTCAAAGACCGAGAAGAAGTAGGCGGCCAGCACACCCAGGGAGACCAGGGTGTCCATGGTGCTGGTCAGGTGCCGCGCGTTGATGGCCGCGGCCTTGTGGAACGGCCAGGCGCCGTAGAACACCACCGGGGTGGACAGCGCGAACGCCACCCAGCCCCAATGCGGGAACTGGGCGCCGGGGATCATGGAGATCACGAACAGCGGGATGGTGAAGATCAGGGAGAAGATCACCCGGTTGCGCAGGTTGCCGTGCTCGGTGGGCTTGGTCCCGGTCGGTTCCTCCGGCGCGGCGCTCTGGTGCCCGTGCTCGGGTTGGCGCACGCTGGCCTGGTAGCCGGCGGCCTTGACGGTCTCGATCAGCATCTCATCGCTGATGTCCGCCGGGACGGTGACCTTCGCGTTTTCCAGCGGCAGGTTGACCGAGGCGGTGACCCCGGGCAGCTTGCCGAGCTTGCGCTCAACCCGGTTCACGCAGGAGGCACAGGTCATGCCCTGGATGTCCAGGTCAACGGTGCGCTCACCCGCGGTTGGCAGGTTCTGTTCGGTTTGGGTGGACATCATCAATCCCTTGGTGTTGGAGAGGTGTGCCGCCTGCTGCTGGGGCAATTAGCGGCTGATTGCAACCACGTCGTAGCCCGCTTCGTCGATGGCCGTGCGGATGGCGGCATCGTCCAGGGCGGCGGCAGAGGTGATGGTGGCGGTGGAGGTGCCGTTGGCGACCAGCTGGACGTCCACGCCGGATACCGAGGAGAGCTCTTCCAGCTCCTCGGTCACGGAGGCCACGCAGTGCCCGCAGGTCATGCCGTTGATCTGCACCTGGGTGCGGACCGCTTCGGCCTGCCCGTCGGGGCGGCTGGTGATCTTCAGGCCCTCATTGGTCTTGTTGGCCGACTCACCCGAGCAGCCGCAGCCGCATTCGTTCTGGGTACCCATGATTGTTCTCCTGTGTGATGGTTGTGCGCCCACGGGGGCGCTGGTGTGCGGCGGGGCGGGGTTCTCCCCGAGCCCGCTGGTCGCCGGTGGTTTGCCGGCGGTCCGTGGTTTCTAGCGCAGCAGCCGGGAGATGGCCGCGCTGGCTTCGGTGACCTTGTCCACGACGATGTCCGGGTTGCCGGTGTCCCGGGACTGGTTGGCCGCGGAGACCACGCAGTGTCCGATGTGCTCCTCGATCAGCTGGACGCTGACCTTGTGCATGGCCGCGTTGATGGCCGAGATCTGGGTGAGGATGTCGATGCAGTACTTTTCGTCATCGACCATCTTCGCCACCCCGCGCACCTGTCCCTCGATGCGCTTTAGGCGACGCAGCACCGCGGCCTTGTCGCTGGTGTAGCCATGGCCCTCGTGGGCATCATGGATCTGTGCTTCGTGTTCCATGGTCCAGACTATACCCCTAGGGGGTATGGGGTATCAAGTGGAATTCGTGTGGTGTGGCTCGCAACCTGAGACCCGGTAAGCACGTGGCCTAGGTTTTTCCGCTTTGACGAACAGCGGGGATCGTTACAATGAGTGTTTGTCGCCGGCGTGCCCGGCGGCCGCCGACCGGGCAGCC
>NZ_BAXF01000380.1:0-2114 GCF_001310435.1 Arthrobacter sp. JCM 19049
GGGATCTGCTCGGCCTGCTGGGCCGCGGCGGCCAGGTCGGTCAAATCCACGGCCCCACGGGCCGAGGGGATATTCTGTTCGCTCATTAGTTCTCCTTCACCTGCTTGACATCCAGCAGTACGACTTCGCCGGCGATCAGGGAGATCTTGTCCTTCGAGTCCCCGGCGGGAATGTAGAACATCACGGGTTCAGCGTAGCGGATCTGCACGTCCCCGGTGCTGGAGCTGCTGCCCAGCAGCTTGCGGGTCAGCTCATCGGCACCCTTGAGCGGGTCGCTGTCCTCGGTGCGCTTGAACGTG
Organism: Arthrobacter sp. JCM 19049; assembly: GCF_001310435.1. Taxonomy (NCBI): domain Bacteria; kingdom Bacillati; phylum Actinomycetota; class Actinomycetes; order Micrococcales; family Micrococcaceae; genus Arthrobacter; species Arthrobacter sp. JCM 19049. The sequence continues at coordinate 300 of NZ_BAXF01000380.1, forward strand.
GTGGTCGAGTTGATCAGCCCGGTCACGATCGCCCCGCCGTCCGGGGTGGAAAGCACCGTGGTGTCCTTGGCGCTGGGCTTGCGCTCGTACTTCACGTCGGCCTCGTTGGCCTCGTCCTTCTCCGACTTCTGTCCGGCGTGCACCGCCTTGATGAACTCGGATTCGGCGAACTTCCCGGCCTGCTTGGACTTCGGGTTGGTCAGCACGTCGGCCAGCTGGTTCATGGCGTCCTGCGGCTTGGTGTTCAGCCCCTCGGCGTCCGCGCCCAGCTGCTTCACCGACGGGTCGCCCACCGCGATGCCCGGGAAGGAGGCGCCGGGCAGCATCTGCGAGGCGAAGACGACCTTGTAGTTATCCCGCGCGTTCTCCTGGCGCAGGGTGATGGCGATCGGCAGCGTGTTCGGGTCCTGGTCCTTGGCGGTGACCACGTTGATCACGCGCGGGAACTTCGCCTCGGAGGTGTTGGGCACCGCGGCGGAGCGGATGACGTCGGTGGCCAGCTTCGTCGGCTCGGCGACCTTCACGTCCTTCTTCAGGATCTCGTAGCGGCTGGAGCGGATGGACTTGAAGGCCCCGGCGGTGCGGGCGTCAAGGTCCTTGGCGTTGTGCGAGTCATCGGCCTTGCCGACCTGCTTCTTCACATCCTCCAGGATGCGGTTCAGCTGTTCCTCGGTGACCACGGGGAAGGTGGTGGCGGTCTGCTCTTCGGGGGTGGCCGAGGCGGACTGCTCGGCGGCCGCGTCGCTGGCCTGTTCGCTGGGGGTTGCGCTTTCGGCGTCCTGGGGCTGGCGGACTCATCGCTCGGGGCGGCCGGGATCAGCACCCCGGACAGGCCCAGGGACAGGGCGGCGACCAGGGCCAGGGAGTTGTGGGTGTTCACCCGGCGCGCCGGGCGCTTGGCGGCGGGGCGCACCAGCAGGAAGGCCAGGCCCACCACGATCAGCAGCGAACCGATGATGATCAGCGGCAGCGCCCAGGGCATGGTGGCGGTGTTCGCGTAGGTGACCGAGATCTTCGCCGGGGCGGGCTGCTTGCCGTCGGCGGCCAGCAGCAGCGACCAGGAGCCGCTATCCGGCGCGGTCCAGCGGTAGGTCATCTTCCCGTCGGCCTGCTGGGAGTCAAAGAAGATGTCCCCGCCGGCCGGGTTGGGCACCTCGGCCTTGCCGTCGACCAGCTCGGCCTGCAGGCGGTGGTTCTCCCGGTCGATGCCGGTCAGTGAGACGTGCTTGGCATCGCCCACCCAGGCCTCCACGTCGTAGCTGCGGCCCAGCGAAGCGGTGAACTGCCCCTCGGATTCGATCTGCAGCTCCACCGGGGCGATGTCCGCGTCGTTGATCGACGGCTCGATCACCGTCAACGGCGCGCTGCCGTCGAATTCGGGCATGGTGGCAGTCACCGTTTCGGGCGGCGCCCAAAACGTCTTCTGTCCGATGCCGATGAACAGGGCCACGGCCCCGATCAGCATCGCGATCACCGGTAGTATTTTTCGCACGGCTTCACCCATTCGCATCACGATCACAAGGTCTTCGACTCAAGTCTAACGAGTGGATCGTGGACTTGGTTCCTGACGCGGATTGTGAGGATGCTCAACCCGCGTGCGGGCTCGGGCCCGCAACATCCATCCTGACCGCCCCGGCTGGGGGTAAGCTCAAAACCATGAACCCGCAGCCTGATTCCGAGCCGCACCAGGACGAACCGGCACCGCGCCCGGCCACCGAGGTGCCCGCCCGTGAGGTCGTTGCCGGCGGCAGCCGGATGCGGCACTTTGGCCGCCGGCTTTCCAGACTGCTGAACCGCCCCCGGCCCGGCCCCCGG
>NZ_BAXF01000381.1:0-2105 GCF_001310435.1 Arthrobacter sp. JCM 19049
CGTGCGGGCGGGTCGGGCGGCTGGAGAGCTCCGGGTGGCTGAGTGGAGACGTAGTACGGGTGCACCTCGGCCGGCAGCTCGACGTACTCGACCAGCTTGCCGTCCGGGGAGGTGCCGGAGAAGACCAGGCCGGCTTCCTCCAGCTGCTCACGGTAGGCGTTGTTGACCTCGTAGCGGTGGCGGTGGCGTTCGGAGACCTCGTTCTTGCCGTAGGTGGCGGCCACCACCGAGCCCTCGGCGAGCTTGGCCGGGTACAGGCCCAGGCGCATGGTGCCGCCCAGGTCGCCGCGGCCATCGACGATGTCCTTCTGCTCGGCCATGGTGGCGATCACCGGCATGGTGGTCTGCGGGTCGAACTCGGTGGATGAGGCGTCCTCCAGTCCGGCCACGTTGCGGGCGTACTCGATGACCATCGACTGCAGACCCAGGCACAGCCCCAGGGTGGGGATGCGGTTCTCGCGGGCGAACTTCAGCGCGCCCAGCTTGCCTTCCAGGCCGCGGATGCCGAAGCCGCCGGGCACGCAGATCGCGTCGACATCGGACAGCGCCTTGGCGGCGCCCTCCTCGGTGGCGCAGTCATCGGCCGGGACCCAACGCAGGTTGACCTTGGCGTTATTGTCGAAGCCGCCGGCCTTCAGGGCCTCGGTGACCGACAGGTAGGCGTCGGGCAGGTCCACGTACTTGCCCACCAGCGCCACCTCCAGGTGGTGGGCCGGGTTGTGCACCACATCCAGCAGGCGGTCCCAGTCATCCCAGTCCACGTCACGGAACTTCAGATCCAGAGTCTGCACGATGTAGCGTCCAGCCCCTGCGCGTGGATGACCTTGGGGATGTCGTAGATGCTCGGGGCGTCGGGGCAGTTGATGACCGCCTCGGTGTCCACGTCGCAGGTGCGACCCAGCTTGGCGCGCATCTCCTGCGGGATCTGGCGATCCGAGCGGATCACCAGCGCCTCGGGCTGGATGCCGATGGAGCGCAGGGCCGCCACCGAATGCTGGGTCGGCTTGGTCTTCAGTTCCTGACTGGGGCCGATGTACGGAACCAGGGAAACGTGCACGAAGAACGCGTTCTTGCGTCCGATGTCCTGGCGCACCTGACGGGCCGATTCCAGGAACGGCTGGGATTCGATGTCCCCCACGGTGCCGCCGATTTCGGTGATGATCACATCCGGCGCGCTCTTGCCCTCGCCCGGCTCGGTGGCCGGAAGGCGCATGCGGCGCTTGATCTCATCGGTGATGTGCGGGATGACCTGTACGGTGTCGCCCAGGTATTCGCCGCGGCGTTCACGCTCCAGGACGGTGGAGTACACCTGGCCGGTGGTCACGTTGGCGCTGCCGGGCAGGTTCTCATCCAGGAAGCGCTCGTAGTGACCGATGTCCAGGTCGGTTTCGGCGCCGTCGTCGGTCACGAAGACCTCGCCGTGCTGGAAGGGGTTCATGGTACCTGGATCGACGTTCAGGTACGGATCGAGCTTCTGCATGGTCACGGAAAGACCACGAGCCCGAAGGAGATGTCCAAGGCTGGATGCCGTCAGTCCCTTACCCAGGGACGAGGCCACACCGCCGGTGACGAAGATATGCTTTGTCGTTTCAGACGACCGAGAATCACGAGTTGTATTACGCTGCACCACGGGATTTCATCCTATCACCAATCCTGCACCTGACCATCCACTTGTCACCATCGCCACACCCGGATGGCGGGGGCGCAGCGGCGGCGGTTAGGCTTTGGCCGCCGCCTTCGACAGCGAATCTACCAGCTGCCGGGCCTCACCCAACAGCTCCTCCGCGTGGGCCTGGGCGGTGTCCGACTCCTCCTGCCCGGCCAGCATTCGCGCCAGTTCCCGCACCCTTTGGGCCTCATCCAGGGCCACGACGTCCGAGGCGGTGAAGCCCTTGCCGGTGTTCGCCGTCGCATCGGAGTTCTTGATCACACGGATGTGGCGATCGGCATAGGCGGCCACCTGGGCAGGTGGGTGACGACGATGACCTGTACGTGGCGGGCCAGCATGGCCAGGCGTTCGCCGATGGCCACCGCGGCCTTGCCGCCCACGCCCTGGTCGACCTCGTCGAACACGAAGGTCGGCACCGGGTCCACGGCCGCGAGCA
>NZ_BAXF01000382.1:0-2102 GCF_001310435.1 Arthrobacter sp. JCM 19049
GCTGCCAGGTAAACATCCCGTTTCCGGTGTGTGTTTCCCGCTGGCAACAGATAAAAACTATACGCAGGTTCCACCACCCACGCAAATCGAGGGCTTGTCCGACGAAAACCCCGGAATGCCGGGGGAAATCAGGCGCTCTGGGGGCGTAGATGCAGAAAACCGCCGAAAAAGTGCTGTGCTTCACAGACTTTCTCGACGGTTTCCCTGAAATGCTCCTGCGGGGCGGGTGGTTAGCCCTCCAGCTCCAGGACTGCCATGTTCTTCTTGCCGCGGCGGATGATCGCGTAGCGCTGGTGCAGGAAGTCATCAACGCTCAGTTCCGAGTCGATCCCCTGGACCTTGCGGTTGTTCACGTAGGCGCCGCCTTCCCCAACGGTGCGGCGGGCCTCGGACTGGCTCTTGCTCAGCCCGCTGGTCTGCAGCACGTTGAGGATGCCCAGCTCGTCGGCCTTGATCTTGGCCGAGGGCAGCTCGGCGATGACCGCCTGCAGCGTCGGCAGATCGATCTCGCCCAATTCGCCGTTGCCGAAGACCGCGGCCGAGGCGGCGATGACCTTCTCGGTCGCGTCCTCCCCGTGGACCAGGCTGGTGACCAGCCAGGCCAGGGTGCGCTGTGCCTTGCGCTGGTGTGGGCGCTCGGCCACCTCGGTCGCCATTTCCTCAATCTCGGCACGCGTGAGGAAGGTGAAGACCTTCAGCCGGTCGATCACATCGGCGTCCGCGGTGTTCAGCCAGAACTGGTAGAAGGTGTACGGGCTGCACATGTCCGGATCCAACCAGATGGCATTGCCCTCGGACTTGCCGAACTTCGTGCCGTCGGAGTTGGTGATCAGCGGGGTGCCGAAGGCGTGGACGTGCTTGCCTCGACCTTGCGGATCAGCTCGGTGCCACTGGTCAGGTTGCCCCACTGGTCCGAGCCGCCGGTCTGCAGGGTGCAGCCGTACTGGCGGTGCAGCTCCAGGAAGTCGAAGCCCTGCAGGACCTGGTAGCTGAACTCGGTGTAGCTGATGCCCTCATCGGAGTTCAGGCGGGCGGCGACGATTTCCTTCTTGATCATGGTGCCCACCCGGAAGTACTTGCCGATGTCGCGCAGGAAGTCCAGGGCGCTGACGTTCTGCGTCCAGTCCAGGTTGTTGACCAGTCGCACCGCGTTCTCCCCCTCGAAGGAGAGGTAGCGCGAGACCTGGGACTGCAGGCTGGCAACCCATTCGGCCACGGTCTCCCGGGTGTTCAGCACGCGTTCGGCGCTCTGGCGGGGATCGCCGATCAACCCGGTGGAACCGCCCACCAGCGCCAGCGGCTTGTGGCCTGCCAGCTGCAGGCGGCGCATGTTCAGCAGCTGCACCAGGTGGCCCAGGTGCAGGGACGCCGCGGTCGGGTCGAAGCCGCAATAGTATGTGACCGTCTCGTTGGCAAGCGCTTCTTCCAGCGCGGCGTCATCGGTGGAGACGTGGACCAGCCCGCGCCACTTCAGTTCCTGCCAGATGTTATCGAACGACGGATCAATACGTTGTCCCGCGAGGGCGGGATTCTGCTTCATTTCAGACACAAACCCAACGTTAGCAAAATCCGCGCGTGGTGCTCAGTTGATCCGCCCAGATTGCGCCGGAACCCGGACGTGGGATGCGCAACGTGCTCCCGCTGCGCATCCCCATGCCGAAGCGCGGGTTAGTTCACGGCCGCGGCGGCGGCGGTGTCCAGCCCGGCGGGCAACTCCTGGCTGTAGAGCACGTGCAGGCGCTGGGTGGTGCGGGTCATGGCCACATACAGGTCCCCCACCCCGCCGTCGACCTCGCTGATCAGCGCGGCCGGTTCCACGATCAGCACCCCGTCGAACTCCAGGCCCTTGGATTCACGGGCGGAGATCACCACGATGTTCTGCACCATGCCCCCGGAACCGGAGCCGACCCGCTGGCCGTACACCTCGGCCAGCGCCGCACGGTACTGGGCGACCTTCTCCTGCGGGACGATGACCGCCTGCAGCCCGCCCTGGGAGTACTCCAGTTCCCCGGGCAGGATGCGCAGCAGCTGCGGCAGCAGGTTTCGGCATCGGTGTGGGTGAACAGCGGCGGCCAGTCCCCTCGCGCACCGCCTGCGGGTGG
>NZ_BAXF01000383.1:0-2101 GCF_001310435.1 Arthrobacter sp. JCM 19049
CCGAGGAACGCACCCCCCGCGGCGGGCCCGAATGTAGTCATCGGTGCCGTTGATCCGCGATTCGGCGGTGCGCAGCACCGACTGCAGCTGGGAGCGGGCGTGACGTTCCTGCTCATCCTTCTCACGCAGGGTTCCCAGCTCATTGCTCAACGCTGTCCCGCCTCGTCCAGGGCTGCGATCAGGGCCAAGGGGTTGGGCTTGCCCTGCCGCATGGAGCGCTTAACGGATTCCAGGGCAGTTTCCAGGGATGCTATCGGGGCGGCCAACCGCTGTCCGCCCTGCGCGCCCATGAGCGCTTTGGCCTGGGACAGCTCCTGCTCGGCCTCGGCCACTGCCGCCCGCAGATCCGCCTCGGCGTTGGTCAGCGCCTCGTTGGACTTGGCAATCGCATCCAGCAGGCCGGTGGCCTGATCGTGGGCTTCCTCCGCGTTTTGCACCAGCACCGCGGCCTGGGAACGTTCGCCGTTCTGGATCGCGGTCCGGGCCTGGTTCAGCGCCGAGCGGATGAAGCTGATGCGCTCGGAGGTCTGCGAGGCATTATCCAAGACCTGGGAGGTGGCTTCCGGGGCGTAGCGCTGGGAGAGGTCCTCAAGCAGGGCAACGCTCTGGGACAACCGCTGATTCAACGGCTCCAGTCCTGCCTCCAGCTCGGAGATGTGGCTCTCCGCATTGGTTTCCAGCTTACGCAGGGACTTGAAGTCCGCGGCATGGGCTTCCAGGCTCGAATTGACCTCCTGGCATCTGCGGATGATCTCGTTGAGCCACGAACGCTGGTCTTCTTCGGTGTCCGGGATCTCGTCATCCAGCTGCTGCTGCAGCTTGAAGGACTCGCGCAGGTGCTCCTTGGCCTTGGACAGGTCCTGGGTAAACGTGGCAATCGCCGCGGAGCCGTACTGCGCCTCGGCGAAACCCAGTTCCTGTTCGGAGGAGCGGATCGAGTCATCGGCCGCCACCAGCAGGTGGTCGGCCTGCTTGCGCAGCTGGTCCAGGGGGATGGCCGGCTGGACCGGCTGGTTGGGCTGGGCCTGACCGCGGCGGACCTGTTTCTTGCTGCGGCGGGACAAGACGAAGTAGCCGATGACGGCCACGCCGGCGAAAACCAGCAGGATCGGCACCAGGGAGAAACCCGAGCCAGAGGATCCACCGCGTGAGCCGGTGCCCCTGGCGGCATCCTCAATGCCGTTGATGGCACCTTCGGCCGCGGCCAGCCAATCGAGGTTGTTCAGTTCCGGGGCAATGTACTGGGTATAGATTTGCTGACCGGCGCCGCCCAGCGGTCCGCTTTGCGAGGTCAGGAACTGGGCCTGGCGCTGCTCGGTGGCCACCGCCAAAATCGTGTCATTGCTGCCCATGTTCTTGCGCTCGGCCACGTCGGCGGCCCATTGCTGCGGATCCTGCGGATTGCTGAATTGATCGACGAACACCACGAACAGGCTCACCCCGGTCTCGGAGCGCAGCTTGGAGATCTCCTCCTCCAGCTCGTTGGCTTCACCGCCGCCCAGCACCCCGGAGTTGTCCACCACGAAGCTGCCCGGAGGAATATCCACCGGGGATTCGGCATGAGTGGGCAGCGCCAGAGCAAACAACATGGCCACGGCGGTCACGACCGCCGCCAGTAGTCCCCGTGCGGTACGTCGCATTTTCGTCCTTACTCAGATCTGCATGCGGATATGAGTTACACAATACCCGTGCCCGTTCGGCGAATTCAGGACCGTGCCACGAATTTTCGTGATTCCATAGGGTAAGACCGGTAAAGCCCGGGTTGGCCGTGTTGACTTGCGCCGAACTCACAGCGGCTGCTCAGTTTCTCCCGCTTAAGGCCACAGTTCGCATCGGAATAATAATTACCAAGAGATCGAAGAGAACTAGAGAGGCAACCATGAGCCAGTCACCGAGTGATCCCAGGGAACCGGACCAGGGCGGGGACCACGAACCGCGCGTGGGCCAGCCGGCACACAACGCCGGGGAACCGGTGACCCCGCAGGATGCCAACCAGCCAAACCCGCGCTCGGCAGCCGGCTCCCAGCACGACAGCGGAGCGCCCACCACCCAATACCCCACGGCCAGCCACTACTACTCGGCCGCTGACCAGCAGCACTCC
>NZ_BAXF01000384.1:0-2098 GCF_001310435.1 Arthrobacter sp. JCM 19049
CAGGTGGAAGGCGCCAATCGGGCCGAGCATCTCCAGCACGGTGCCCGGGCGCACGTGCCGGTGCACCCACGGGGAGACCAGACCCTGTTCCGCGCGCTTGACGGTGATGTTAAAGGTCCAGGGTTCGGTGGGCGCACTGGAAATCGAATAGTTCCGGTCGACTGGTTCCTGGCCTTCCCCGTGAACGGGAAATGCAATGTTCAGGTACTGGCCGGAGCGGAACGCCAGCGGGCCCGTCGGTACGGCGGAAGACGAAGGTCATCATGCCCCCGGCCTCGGGGATCGTTTCCACGCATTCGGCGCTGAATTCCTGCGGATGCCAGGGGCCCAGGGCGCGGGCGGCACCGGCGGCCTGGTTCGTGGCCCGCAACACCCGGTTCCAGGGCATCTCCAGGCCGCGGATGCGCTGGATGCCGGAGGCACGGATGCTCGTGGTGGTGACCGTCATGCCAGATGCTCCCGCATCCGCTGCACGTACCAGTGATGAACGCCTCCACCTGGTACTCGCTTTTCATGTAGGGCCCGGGCTCGTAGGCGGGACTGGCGGCACCGGCCTGGCACAACTCCACGAAGGCCTTGTCCTGCAGGTTGGTCTGCTTCCAGGTGTGCGTCAGGGACTCCACCTCGTAATCCACCCCGGCCTGCGCGTCGTCGGCCACCAGCCAGGTGGTGCGCACCAGGGTCTGGTGTTCGTTGATGGGGAAGACCGCAAAGGTGATGACGTGGTCACCAAGCAGGTGGAACCAGCTGTTGGGCTGAATGTGCAGCGAGCAGCGGCCGAGGCGGAAATCTGGGAGGTCGCCGAGCAGTTTCTTGGACAGCCGGCGCCCGGTGGGCGAGAAGGATTCGCCCTGTCCGTCCAACGGTTCGCGCGAGACGCGGAACCCGGCCGTCCGGGTATCCAACTCCTCGATAACCGCATAGGGCAGCCCATAGCGTCGGCAGCGTTCCTCCAGTGCGCCCTGCGCCTGTTGGTTCCGGTCCCAGACCTCGACCAGGTGCGGCGGCACCGTGCTCTCATTCAGGCCCCAGGTGGGGAAGAGCGCGCAGGCCAGCTCCGGGTGGCCATCGCAGTGGTAGCACTCGCGGTTGTTCTCCATCACCAGCTTCCAGTTGCCCTGTTCAACAATGTTCTGCTGGTAGGCCACCTTGGTGCGGGACAGATCATGGGGCGCGAGGTAGGGCTCGAAGACGGCCGCGGCCCGGTCAAAGTCCTCGGGCGGCTCGGGGGACAGGCAGACGAAGATCAGTCCGGCATAAACTGCTGTGTGCCCGTTTCAGCGCGAAACAGCCCTTGTCGAAATCCACTTCCCCGGGGGCCGAGGCGTGAATCAGTTCCCCGTCCTGGGAGTAGGTCCAGGAATGGTAGCCGCACACCAGGTTGCCGGTCGAGCCGGAGGCCTCGGTCAGCACCCGCGCGCCGCGGTGTCGGCACACGTTGTGCAGGACGTTGATTTGCCCGTCGTCCTTGCGCAGGATGATCAGCGAGCTGGGGCCGAAGTCCACGGTGATGTAGTCCCCGGGCTCCGGGATTTCCGCGACACTGGCGGCGTAGAGCCACTGGGTGCCGAAGATTCCCTCCATGTCCAGGGCGAAGAGGTCGGGTCGGTGTAGAACGGCGCATTGAGCGAATACCCCGAGCGGCGCCGGGCGAAGAGCTGGCGTATTTCCTCCAGCTGCCCGGCGGGCAGGGCAGTGGCAAGGCTGCCGCGGGCCGTGCGCGGCGCATTCATCGAAACAGACATGGGCGGTTCCTTGGAAGGGGGGGCGGAAGGGGAGCCTGTCGGCGGCCGCGGCGTGGCGGGGACCGCAACGTGAACGGATGTTGTACCGATCACATTAGATGCTGTGAAAGTGCAATAAAAGCGCAAAAAACTGCCGATCATCGTGCACAATATCCGCATGATCGATGCCCGTCTCCACACGCTGCGCGTGTTCGCCACCTGCGGCACCGTGGCGGCCACGGCCGAGCTCACCGGCTACTCCCCGTCGGCGGTCTCCGCGCAGCTGCGCGAACTGCAGCGCTCGCTGGGCATTGAGCTACTGGTCCGTGACGGGCGCGGCGTGCGGCTCACCGCGGCCGGTCGGCACCTGGTGG
>NZ_BAXF01000385.1:0-2094 GCF_001310435.1 Arthrobacter sp. JCM 19049
AAGGCCGGCCGCGCGGCCCCGCGCGGTCCAGCGGGGGGCAGCAATGCCCAACCTCCAGGACGATGCAGTAACATCGCCTTCTTATGCACACGCTGGCCGATGAACCGGGCGCCGCGGGAGCGCGAGGTGTCGATTTTTGGAGGAAGAATGCGCAGCAGTACCGTGGGTGGAGCCTGGAGGTGCTGCTGTTCGCCGGCGCGGGCCTGGTGGTCCTGCTGAGCCATTCGGTGCTGTTCCAACTGCCCGGGCTGCTGCTGCTTGGCGGAATCGTTCTGGCGTACCGGATGACGGTGCGGGGGCATATTCTGGGCTGCGTCCCGCAGGTGGCCCGGGTCTACCGCAGGAACACGCTCATCCTTGGAAGCGTGGGGTTCCTGGGCCTCTTTGATCCGCTGGGCTGGCCAGCTGCGCTGCTGCTGTTTGTCCTGGCCGTGGTGATCGGCAAACGTGCCCGTGCCTACGGGCACCCGGTCACGGAGCGAGGGGATGTCCCGCGTTTGATGCAGCTTTTCTAGTTCCGGGTCCGGGTCCGCGCCTGCTGGCGGAGCCGGCGCAGGCAGAACACATGACGGCACACGGCAACGAGCTCGAGAATAACCTACCGGTTCGCTAAACTTTGTTTGTAAGAGCCCCCTGAACTCTTATGGTGGACCCATGGTCCTGTAAGTGCGTCAAGGGGTATATTTTTGCCCGGCACCGTGCCGGGGCGGCGCGAAGCACGCCGGTACCACTGCTTTACGCAAGGGGGAGGATCCCATGCCAGCAATCGTGATCGTCGGCGCCCAGTGGGGCGACGAAGGCAAGGGGAAGGCCACCGATCTGCTCGGTGGCAAGGTCGACTACGTCGTCAAGCCCAACGGCGGCAACAACGCCGGGCATACCGTGGTTGTTGGCGGTGAGAAGTATGAGCTCAAGCTCCTTCCCGCCGGCATCCTGTCCCCGAACGCCACCCCGATCATCGGCAACGGCTGCGTGGTGAACCTCGAGGCCCTGTTCGAGGAAATTGACGGGCTGGAAGCCCGCGGGGCGGACACCTCACGCCTGCGGGTCTCGGCCAACGCCCACCTGGTGGCCCCCTATCACCAGACCATGGACAAGGTCACCGAGCGTTTCCTGGGCAAGCGGGCCATCGGCACCACCGGCCGCGGCATCGGGCCCACCTACATGGACAAGATCGGCCGCCTGGGCATCCGCGTGCAGGACGTGTTCGATGAATCAATCCTGCGCCAGAAGGTTGAAGGCGCGCTGCGTCAGAAGAACGAACTGCTGGTCAAGGTCTACAACCGCCGTGCGGTGACCGTCGAGGAAATCGTCGAGTACTTCCTGTCCTTCGCCGAGCGCCTGCGTCCACTGGTCATCGATTCCACCTATGAACTGAACAAGGCCCTGGATGAGGACAAGGTGGTGCTCATGGAAGGCGGCCAGGCCACGTTCCTGGATGTTGACCACGGCACCTACGTTCGTGACCTCCTCCAACCCGACCGCCGGCGGTGCGTCCGTGGGCTCGGGCATTGGCCCCACCCGGATCAACCGCTCCATTGGCATCATCAAGGCCTACACGACCCGTGTGGGTGCCGGGCCGTTCCCCACCGAACTGTTTGACGAGATGGGCGAATACCTGCAGAAGACCGGCGGCGAGTTCGGCGTGAATACCGGTCGTCCGCGCCGCTGCGGTTGGTACGACGCGGTCATGGCCCGCCACGCCTCGCGCGTGAACGGCTTCACCGACTACTTCGTGACCAAGCTGGATGTGCTGACCAGCATCGAGAAGATTCCGGTTTGCGTGGCCTATGACGTGGATGGGGTGCGCCACGACGAAATGCCGATGACGCAGACCGAATTCCACCACGCCAAGCCGATTTTCGAGTACTTCGACGGCTGGACCGAGGACATCAGCGGGGCCCGCAGCCTGGAGGACCTGCCGGAAAACGCGCGCAACTACGTGTTGGCGCTCGAGGCCATGAGCGGCACCCGGATCTCGGCCATCGGTGTTGGCCCGGACCGCGACCAGACGATCGTGCGCTACGACCTGCTCAACGACTAGTCTCCGTCGGCTGCCGGACACACCCGGTTGCCGCGCAGGATGGCCGGCAC
>NZ_BAXF01000386.1:0-2091 GCF_001310435.1 Arthrobacter sp. JCM 19049
CTTCAAGTGGATGCCGCCCACCCCGTGGGGTGCGGTCGCCGCCCGGGCGCTGGTGTATTGGCTGAAGGACCCGCGCTACGCGATCGGCGTGCTGATGGTCCCGGTGCTGCCGGTGATCTTCTACTTCGCCGGCTCCCAGTCCGGCAGCTACGCGATGATGTTCCTGCTCGGCCCGATCTTCGGGATCCTGATGGGCTTTTCCATCTCCGCCGACGTCTCCTACGACAACACCGCGTTCTCCCTGCATGTGCTCACCGGGGTGCGGGGCCGCGATGACCGGATCGGGCGCATGCTCGCCTGCCTGCTGGTGGGCCTGGTGCCGGTGCTGCTCGGGGCGATCCTGCCCGGGGCGCTGACCAACCAGTACTGGCGCATCCCGGCCGATGTGGGCCTCTCGCTCGGTGCGCTGCTGGTGGCCCTGGCGATCTCCTCGGTGGTCTCGGCCCGCTACACCTACGCGGTCCCGCTGCCGGGGGAGAACCCGATGAAGACCCCGCCGGGTAACGGGGTGCGCGTGGCGCTGACCCAGCTGCTGACCTTTGGCGGGATGGGGCTGCTCTTGCTGCCGCTGGTGATCCCGTACCTGTTTGCGATCTTCGGCCGTATCCAGCCGTTGGGTTGGGTGACCCTGGCCGGCGCATTCGTCTACGGCGGGATCCTGCTGTTGGTCGGTGTGCGGGTGGGCGGCAAGTGGATGGATGCCCGCCTGCCGGAGCTGATGCAGGCGGTGCTGCTGAACAAGTAGCGGCCTCGACGGCCATGGCGCCCCACCCAAGCCCCGGTAGCCGGGTGCTGGATGACCTCCAGCACCCGGCTACCGGGGCTTTGCCATGTCCGCAACCCCCTGCCGGTGCCCGGAACTTCACACGGTGTTCAAAGCCATGCGCCGTGTCCGGAAAGTCGGCAGGTCAGCCCGGTAATCGAGCGGATTTCCGGGGCTGCCGCGGACCGCTTGCGCGTGCTGTGGGGGATTGGGTGGAGCGCGAAAAGTACTAGACTGGATGCCATGGTTGAAGAGTCACAAGAAACCCGCGGCGGAACAGCAACAATCGAGCGGACCGAGACGCAGCAGAACGTTGAGGCCGGCGATCACGAGCGCTTCGCACACTATGTGCGCAAGGAAAAGATCATGGAATCGGCCCTATCCGGGGAACCGGTGATCGCCCTGTGCGGCAAGGTCTGGACTCCCGGCCGCGACCCCAAGAAGTTCCCGGTCTGCCCGGAGTGCAAGGAAATCTACGAATCCATGCAGGGCGACTAACCGACCTGCCCTCACGCCCGGCAGCCGCACGGCTGCTGGGCATTGATTCGTGGTCCGCGCCGGGAGAGGATAGATGACCGACACACTTTTCGACATTGGTGACAAGCTTCCGCTGGAAGACAAGCTGCCGGTGGCATATCCGGAACGCGCGGCCTGGGGCACCGGGCCGAAGCTGCGTGCCTGGCAGGCCGAGGCGCTTGCCCTCTACTTCGACACCGAACCCAAGGACTTCCTGGCGGTGGCGACCCCCGGCGCCGGTAAGACCACGTTCGCGCTGCGCCTGGCCAAGGTGCTGGTGGACTCCAAGAAGATCAACCGGATGATCGTGGTCGCGCCCACCGACCACCTGAAGAAGCAGTGGGCCGACGCGGCCGGCCGTGTCGGGCTGGCGCTGGACCCGAACTACAAGAACTCCGATGGCCGCCACGGTGATCACTACCTCGGGGTCGTGGTCACCTATGCGCAGGTTGCCCAGAAGCCGGCCGTGCACCGGGCCAAGACCGAGGACGCGCGCACCTTGGTGATCATGGACGAGGTCCACCACGCCGGTGACGCGCTGTCCTGGGGCGATGGCATCCGCGAGGCCTTCGAACCGGCCACCCGCCGGCTGGCGCTGACCGGTACCCCGTTCCGTTCGGACACCGCCCCGATCCCGTTCGTGCAGTACACCGACGAGGGGGATGGGATCCGCCGCTCCAAGGCCGACTACACCTACGGCTACGGCAACGCGCTGACCGACCACGTGGTGCGCCCGGTGCTGTTCATGGCCTACTCGGGCAACATGCGCTGGCGCACCGCCGCCGGCGAGGAAATGGAGGCCCAGCTCGGTG
>NZ_BAXF01000387.1:0-2086 GCF_001310435.1 Arthrobacter sp. JCM 19049
GCTTTGGCGGGTGGGTGTATCCGCGTCAGCGCGGTGCTGGCGCTGATTGGGTTGCTGCTGTTCAGCACCGGCCAGTCGCTGCCGGTGGCGTTCGCCGCCCTGGGATTGTGGGGGATCGGTGTGGCGTTGACCTTCCCGCTGGCCATGAGCGCGGCCTCGGATGACCCGCTGCATGCCGCGGCCCGGGTATCGGTGGTCTCCACCATCGGCTACGGCGCGTTCCTCGGTGGCCCGCCGTTGCTGGGTCTGCTGGCCAACCAGATCGGCTATTGCCAGCCTTGAGCAGCATTTCACTGCTGGTTGTGCTGGCCCTGGTCCTCTCCTCCAACGCCGCCGGATATCCTAAAGACACCGGCGACAGTGAACAATCGATGCAGGGAAAGTGAAACGCTGAATGCTTAAGCACCTGACAACCACCGCCGTGGGCGGCCCGGCCGGGAAACTGGTGGAGGCCCACCACGAAGCCGACCTGGTCCAGGCCCTGGCCGAAGCCGACGCCCAAGGCATCCCGGTGCTGCTGGTCGCCGGCGGATCTAACCTGGTGATCAGCGACGAAGGCTTTGGCGGCACGGTCATCCGGATCGCCACCAAGGGCATCAATGTCCAGGAAATCTCCACCGACACCGCACGGCTGACCGTGGCCGCCGGGGAAAACTGGGACGCGGTGGTGGCCCACAGCCTGCACGCTGGGCTCAGCGGCCTTGAGGCCCTGTCCGGGATCCCGGGCAGCAGCGGGGCCACCCCGGTGCAGAACGTGGGCGCCTACGGTGCGGATGTCTCCCAGACACTGGAAAACGTGCGCGTCTTTGACCGTGAACAGGGCAAGATCATCACGCTGAGCAACGCGGAGCTGCAGTTTGCCTACCGTGATTCGCTGATCAAGCGCACCAGCGTGGACGGCTCCCCACGCTACGTGGTCCTGCGGGTCAGCTTCCTGCTGCCGTACAGTGCCGAATCATCCCCGGTGCGCTATGCCGAACTGGCCCGGCGCCTGGAGGTGGAGGTGGGGGAGCGCGCCTCGGCCGCCGAGGTGCGCCGCACCGTGCTGGAACTGCGCCGCGGCAAGGGAATGGTCTACGACCCGGCGGACCTGGATTCGCATTCCACCGGTTCGTTCTTCACCAACCCATCGTGGACGAGCACGTGCTGCAGCACCTGCCGCAGAACGCCCCGCACTACCCGGTGGCCGAGCCGGGCAAGGTCAAGCTCTCGGCGGCATGGCTGATCGACCAGGCCGGGTTTTCCAAGGGCTACGGGCTGGAGCACACCTCGGGCTACCTGGTGGCCGGAGGCCGGGCCGCGCTGTCCACCAAGCACACGCTGGCCATCACCAACCGGGGGGAGGCCAGTGCGCAGGACGTGCTGGCCATCGCGCGCACCATCCGCCGCGGGGTCGCGGAGAAGTTCGGCATCACACTGGTCAACGAGCCGCTGCTGATCGGGCTGAGACTGGACGAACAGGTGCCCTGTAGCCTCCCGGCAGGCAACCACAGGCCGCGCCGCGACGCGGTCATCGACTAAGGAGAGCTGGTCGCGTGCACACAGTGAACGACCCCATTACCTGGCACCCGCAGCGCCTCACCGTGGCCGGGGTCAGCGGTGCCGGGAAAACCACGCTGTGTGACCAGCTCGCCGGGCTGCTGAACTACCCTCGGGTGGAAATCGACAGCCTGCACCATGGCCCGCAGTGACCCCACGGCCCGCCTTCGTCCAGGACGTCAAGGACTTCATCGCCGGTCCCCGGTGGGTCATCGAGCTGCAGTACCGGCAGGTTCGCCCGCTGATCGTGGCGCGGGCCGACACGCTGCTTTGGCTGGACTACCCCACCCCAATCAGCATGGCCCGGTTGATTGCCCGCACAGTCCGGCGCCGCCGTCGGGGTGAGGAGCTGTGGAACGGGAACTACGAGCCTGCGCTGCACACCTTCTTCACCGACAAGGAACACATCATCCGCTGGGGCTGGAACACCCGCAACCAGCTCAAACCGGTCATCCCTACCCTGGAGTCCCGTTTCCCGGGGCTGCATGTTGTGCACCTGCAGCATCCAAGGCAGACCGAGCGCTGGGTCCAGCAGCTGCGCGAACAG
>NZ_BAXF01000388.1:0-2085 GCF_001310435.1 Arthrobacter sp. JCM 19049
GCCCCTGGCCGGTCTCGCGCAGCCGGCTGGGGTTGCCCGGGTGGGCGCCAACCAGAGCTCGGCCTGCGGGGCCGCGTCGGTCTGCAGACCCAGCAGCGAGGAAATAGCGTCCGGCGAACCCCAATGGTAAGTGCGGATGCTGTTGTGCAGGTGAAACATGTACGTCAGCTGACCTTTCATCACGGAGAAACAAACATGTTCGGGGTTCGGTTTGGGGTGGAGGGAAATTTCTTAGGGAACCCGGCACTCGTCGTTGTTCGCCGCGATCTGGCTGATGCGCGTGGTGTAGCCGTAGCGTTCGAGCTGCACCAGGTACTCCTCGGTGATCGGGTCCCCGTTGGGCTGGGTGAATTCCTGGTCGCCGGTGGTGGACAGGGCCCGGTCGTCGCTCGGGCTGGCCGATGCGGAGGACTCGGTGGGGGTCGTGGAGGACTTCTCCTCCTTCTTGTCGTCCTTCTTCTCGTCCTTCTTCGGGTCCTTGGAGGCTTCCTTCGGCTTCTCCGGCTCGCCCTGCTTGGCGATCATCTCGTCGATGCGCTGGTGGATCTTGTCGAAGTCCGGGTAGGTGGAGAAGGTGCGCTCAAAGTCAGGGCCCCCAAGGTCAGCCGGTCAAAGGGGGTCTTGCGGGCCTTTTCGGCCAGCGAGATGAACGATCCGAGCTGGCTGGCGGGGATGTCGGTCTCCACCAGCTCCTCGCCGGCGTCCATGATCGTGGTGAAGCGTGAGAGCACGTTCTGCGGGGTGATCTGGGCGATGATCGCCTGCTGCAGGCACTGCTGGCGCTTGATGCGGTGGTAGTCATCGGTGAAGTCGCGCGAGCGGGCGAACCACAGGGCCTGCTTGCCGTTGAAGTGCTTCTCACCGGGGGAGAACCAGTGGGTGTTGATGTTGGTGCCTTCCCACTTCTTCCCGTTGTAGGCACCCAGCCCCCGGAAATCACCTTCACGCCGCCCACCGCGTCAACGAAGGACTCAAAACCCGCCATGTCGACCATGACGTAGCCCTGCACCTGCAGGCCGGTGGTGCCTTCCATGGCATCCATGACCGCCTGGGCGCCCACGTTCTTCACCGAGGCGGGGAAGGCGTCGGCGTGATGGTCCACCGCGTCGCGGTAGATGGCGTTGAACAGGCATTCGTTGCCGCAGTCATAGCCCTTCGGCCAGGCCTTCTTCATCGGCGAGTCCGCCGCGAACTGAGCCTTTTGGAAGTTGCGGGGGATGGAGATCATCAGCGACTTGCCGGTCTTGGCGTCCACCGAGAGCAGCGCCATCGAGTCGGTGCGCACCCCGTCACGGTTATCGCCGGAGTCCGCGCCGAGGATGGCGATGTTGTAGCGCCCGTCGACCGGGTCGAAGGCCGGGCCTCGTCGAAGACCTTGGTGATGGTCTCCCGCCCGGTGTTCAGCAGCGAGGCGCCGTAGATGAAGATGCCGCTGGTGCCGGCGACCGCCAGCACCAGGAACAGCGCCACGATCCCGCGCATGCCCGGGGCCAGCAGCTTCGGCGGATGATTACCAGCGTGTTGATGAACATGATCAGCCAGCCCACGGCGAGCACCGAGAGCACGATGATCAGGAACAGCTGGAAGTTCGGATGCCCGGCCCAGTTCAGCAGGATCGAGTAGTCGATGAAGTAGATCGCCACGAGGGCGAGGATTGCCAGCCAGCACAGCATGGTCAGGCTCACCACGAAGCGGCCCAGGCGGCGGTTGCCGGCGATCAGCTGGGCGCTTCCGGGGAACACGATGGTCAGCAGGACCAGGATCAGGCGCGCTTGGAGCGCGCCGGCGAGGACAGTGTTTCCGGTTGGCGCAGCAGGCCGGGTGCACGATGGCTGGCAGAACCCATATAGCTAGAGACTTTCCTTGATCAGGACGCGAAATTTTCGTCGGCGACTTCAGCACGCAGGGCGGCACCCTTGGCGTGCGCTGAATCGCGCAGGGAGTCCGCGAATTCAAGCAACTTATTTTGTAACGTGCGGGCGTGTTCGTCGGTTCCCGCCGCGAGCATGCGCACGGCCAGCAGCCCGGCGTTGCGGGCCCCACCGATGGAGACGGTGGCCACCGGCACGCCGGCGGGCATCTGCA
>NZ_BAXF01000389.1:0-2083 GCF_001310435.1 Arthrobacter sp. JCM 19049
CCGCCCGCGGCGGCACCGACCCGGATGCCGCCGACCAGGCGCGCATCCCGGCGATCCTGTACGTGCTGGTGTTCCTGATCGGCGTGTACGGCGGGTACTTCACCGCCGCGCAGGGCGTGCTGCTGATGGCCGTGTTCGGCGTGTTCCTGCAGGCCTCGCTGCAGCAGTCCAACGCCATCAAGGTGATCCTCTCCCTGCTGGTGAACATCATCGCCGCCTGCATGTACCTGATCATCGCCCCCGAACGCATCCAGTGGATCGTGGTGCTGCTGATCGCCGTCGGCTCGCTGATCGGCGGGTTCATCGGCGCGAAGATCGGACGCAAGCTCTCCCCGCTGTGGCTGCGCGCGGTGATCGTGGTGCTGGGGCTCATCGCCCTGGCCAACATGCTGCTCAAGCTGGTCAACGGTGGCTGAGCCGCACTACGCCCACCGGGTGATCGAGATCCGCGACCTGCACGGGGACCGGCGCCTGGATGACTACCTGAAGCTGAGCGAGGCGAACCTGCGGATGCGCAGCGACATCGCCAACGGGATCTACATCGCCGAAAGCACCATGGTGGTCCAGCGCGCGATCTCGGTGGGACATGTGCCGCGCAGCTTCCTGCTGGCCCGCAAATACCTGCCCCAGCTGGAGGCCGAGTTCGCCCGCTACCCCGACGCCCGATCTTTGTGGGCGAAGACGCCGAACTGGAGGCGCTGACCGGCTTCCACCTGCACCGCGGCGCCCTGGCCGCCATGCAGCGCCCTGCCCCGCTGGAGCTGGATGCGGTGCTGGAAAAGTCCTCGCGGATCGCGATCCTGGAGGACATCGCCGATCACTCCAACCTCGGCGCCATGCTGCGTTCGGCGGCCGGGCTCGGCGTGGATGCGGTGCTGCTGACCCCGAACTGCGTGGACCCGCTCTACCGGCGCAGCGTGCGCGTGTCCATGGGCACGGCGCTGACCATCGACTGGGTGCGCCTAGGCACCTGGCCGGCCGACCTGGAGCGGGTGCGTGAGCACGGCTACCGGATCCTGGCGATGGAGTTGACCGAGGACGCGACCCCGCTGGATGAGCTGGTGCCGCAGCCGGGGGAGAAGATCGCGATGATCCTGGGCAACGAGGGCCGCGGGGTGCGTCCCGAAACCCTGCAGGCGGTGGACCAGAGCGTGATCATCGATGGCCCGGCAGGTCGCCTCCCTGAATGTGGCCGCCGCCAGCGCCGTCGCGTTCTGGCAATTGTGCCGCGGACCACGCTAGGCGGTTCGCCGAACACGCTCCCGGTGCGATAGGATGGACTGTCTGTGTGCGCACGCGTGCGTGGACACCATTTTTCCGAGTACGTTGCCGCTGGCAAAATCCAGGGGCAGATAGCCAAAGGGTATAAAAGCATGAAGCTGACATCCATCCGAAGTACAACTACGTTGTGTTCAACGACCTCGCATCGGGCGAGAAGTTCCTGACCCGTTCGACCGTTGGCAGCTCCAAGACCATCACCTGGGAGGACGGCAACGAGTACCCGGTCATCGACGTCGAAATCTCGGCCGCTTCGCACCCGTTCTACACCGGCAAGCAGCGCATCATGGACACCGCTGGCCGCGTCGAGCGCTTCAACGCCCGCTTCAAGGGCTTCGGCGGCAAGAAGTAGCTGCAACGCCCACACCGCTTCAACCACGGCGGGCAGCCCCGGTTTATTTCCGGGACTGCCCGCCGCGGCATTTAACGCCCCACCGGCTTTCCCGCTTCCCGGTGTGCCGAACCAGTCGCCGACGGCCACGGAAGAGGGCCCGGCGCAGCGGATAGGATGAAGTCATGACGCAACAAGGGCACGAAACGCAGCACGCAGATTCCACCGAAGCGCTCCAGTACCAGCACCACGGCGAGTACAAGGTCGTGGGCGGCAAGCTGGTCATCGCCGACCTGGACAGCGCCGACGGGGTCATCACCGCCTCCAACATCAACGGGGACTTCTTCCTGGAGCCCGACGAGGCGCTGGAGGACCTGAACCGGGCGCTGATCGGGCTGCCCACCGACGCCACGCACTCCACCATCCGCGAGGCCGTGGTCAGCGGCCTGCGCGAGGGCGCCGAAATGATCGGCT
>NZ_BAXF01000390.1:0-2065 GCF_001310435.1 Arthrobacter sp. JCM 19049
CAAACAGCGGCAGCGGCAGCAGCCGGGACGCCGCCAGGTAGGCCACCATCGCCACCGCCCCGCATACGGCGATCACCGCGACGCCCGCCTGCTGTCCGGGCTGATTCGACGGACGGGCAGGACGGCCAGCAGCACCAGCCGGCGGGGTCAGCACCGCGGCCTCCACCGCAAACCGGCCCGGTGATCCAGCCCGGTGTGGTGCCGCAGCATGAAGTACACCGGATAGACCAGGGCGATGAACCAGGTCATCCAGGAGAACGCCGGAGCCACCGCGATCTTCAGCGCCAGCGCCAGCGCGGCCACCACGACGCTGAGCCACTGCACCACGGACACCGGGACTTGAACACCAAGCGCCCGCCGAGCACCAGGGTGATGGGCAGCAGCAGGAAACCCAGCGAGGCGTCCAGCGCCTTGCCGTGGGCCGGGGCCCAGACGAACAGCCACAGCTGCACGCCCACCATCAGGCTCAGCGGCAGCAGCAGCCACAGGTGCGTGCGGCGGGCGGTGAGCAGCGTGAAGTATTCCCCCAGGCGCGTCGACCCGAGGACAGCAGCAAAGCCGGAAGATAGCAGCCCAGGATCGCCAGCACCCGCCAGGCAAAGACATATTCGGCCGAGGCCTGCACCCTGCCCGAAACCAGGAAGATGACGCCAAAGAGCAGGGAGCTCCCACCGAGGCGATCACGCCGCGGCCCGTTGTGCCCGAGCCAGAACGCACAGAACCTCCCTGGGTGTGGTGAGCCGGTGACCGGCCGCGCTCCGGCGACGGCGCGAACCTCAATTCCCCAGCATTGCCCAGCGGTTGCGGGAGCACAACTTCATGTCCGTGCCCATGGGCACCCGCCGCCTGCGCCACCACACGAGGCCAATAAATCGTACTTATTGTTCTAGTTGATCCTATATATCTGCTATAACTGAGAGCGGACGCGCCCTCCGGCAGCCACCGGGGCCGGCCGTCACTGAGTGCGACGTCGAGGTCGACCGGGGTTCCCGTGGTTGTCGGCGTCGTGAGCAACAACCCCCACGCCTGCTGCGGCAGGCACAGAGAAGGAATCCGCATGAGCCAGCTCTTTGACCTCACCGGACGCCTGGCACTGGTGACCGGCTCCTCCCGCGGCATCGGCCGCGAACTGGCCGCGGCGCTCGCCGAGGCCGGTGCAACGGTGATCCTGCACGGACGCGACCCCCAGCGGCTGGCGCAGACCGTCGCGCAGTTCACCGACCGCTTCGGCGCCGAACGCATTCACCACACCTGCTTCGACGTCACCGACGCCACCGCGGTGGCCGAAGCCATCACCCGCATCGAAACCGAGATCGGCCCGCTGCGCATCCTGGTCAACAACGCCGGCATCCAGCACCGGGTCCCGCTGCTGGAACTGGCGGTCGAGGATTGGCAACGGGTCATTGACACGAACCTGACCAGCGCGTTCCTGGTTGGCAGGGAGGCCGCGCGCGGCATGGTGAAGCGCGGCGCGGGCAAGATCATCAACATCTGCTCGGTGCAGACCGACCTGGCCCGGCCCACCATCTCCGCCTACACCGCCGCCAAGGGCGGGCTGCGCAACCTCACCCGCGCGATGACGTCGGAATGGGCCGGTCACGGAATCCAGGTCAACGGCATCGCCCCGGGCTACATCCACACCGAAATGACCCAAAACCTCGTCGACGACGAGCAGTTCAACTCCTGGATCCTGGGCCGCACCCCGGCCAACCGCTGGGGCACCGTCGCGGATCTGGCCGGACCGGCCATCTGGCTGGCCTCCGACGGCTCCAACTACGTCAACGGGCAGACCATCTTCATCGACGGAGGCATGAGCGTTGTCGTCTAACCCCACTGCCACGCAAACCACCGCGGTCATCGCCCATGCGGCCGGGGACCTGCGCGTCGCCGAGATCCAGCTGCCGGCTCCCCCGGCCCGACGAGGCCCGCGTGGCCATCGCCTACGGCGGGATTTGCGGATCCGACCTGCACTACTGGCAGCACGGGGCTGCCGGCGAATCGATCCTGAAAGCCCCGATGGTGCTCGGGCACGAGATCGTGGGCACCGTGCTGGAAGCCGCCGCCG
>NZ_BAXF01000391.1:0-2062 GCF_001310435.1 Arthrobacter sp. JCM 19049
CGATGTGCACACCACCGCGCTGCTGGCGGTGCGCGGCCGGGTGCGGCGCATGACGTGGGGCATTTGCGCCTGCAGCACCTGAACGGCACGGAGGCGGACCACGCGTTCCTGGTGATCGCCGGGGTGGGCACCGACGCGGACCTCTTTGACGACACCGACGAGCAGCTCAAGCGCCGGGTCGGCTGGCTGGCCTACTCGGAGGCCGGGCTGCGCCAGCTGCCCGGGCAGCGCAAGCGCGTCTCCTTCCAGCTCGGGGACGGCCCCTGGCAGACCCGCCGGGTGCGTTCGGTGCTGTTCGCCAACTGCGGCAAGCTGCAGGGCCTGGACTTCGTGCCCGAGGCGAAGCTCGATGACGGGATCCTGGACGCGGTGGTGCTCTCCCCCCGCTCGGCGGCCGGGTGGGTGTGGATCTTTTTGAAGACCGCGTTCCGGGCGAAGAACGAGATCCCGGTGATTTCCTTCTACAAGACCAAGAAGGTCTCGCTGCGCTGCACGGAGCCGATGAACACGCAGATCGACGGGGACCCGACCGGCATGGTCAATACCCTGCAGGCCTGGATCAACCCGTCGGCGCTGCGCATCCGCACCGCCTAGAGGCGGTGCAGCAGCTGGCCCACCCATTCCCGGGCCCGGATGAAGGCCTCGTTGGAGTTGTGTGAGTCGATGCTCGGGGTGATCCCCTCCGCGGCGTTGTAGGAGCCAGGAACTTCAGGTCCGGCACAATCGGTGCAGCCCGGTCAGCGCCGCGGCGACCCGCTCCTCGGCCAGGTGCCCGTCGATGTCCACGGAGAAGAAGTAGCTGCCCAGCCCCGTGCCGGTGGGCCGGGACTCGATGCGTGAGAGGTTCACCCGCGCGCGGCGAACTGCTCCAGCAGCGCCATCAGCGCGCCGGGCTTGTCCTCGGGTAGCGGGACGATCAGGGTGGTCTTGTCCACCCCGGTGGGCGCCGGCAGCGGTCCGGGACGGGTGACCAGGAAGAAGCGGGTGACCGCCCCCAGATTGTCCTCCACGCCCTCGACCAGCACCTTCAGGTTGCGGTCGTGGGCCACCAGCGGCGAGCAGATCGCCGCCTGGTGGTGCTGTTCGGGGTCCTGCAGCCCCACGGCGGCGGCCGCGGTGGAGGAGCCCTGGATAAATTCCGCTCCGGGAATATTGGCCTGCACCCAGCCGCGGCACTGCGCCCAGGCGACCGAATGCGTGGAAATCTGGGTGATCTGCTCCAGCGCGTCGATGTCCTCGCGCACCGCGAGCACGAACGTGATCGGCACCAGCACCTCGCGCACGATCTGCAGGTGGTCGGCCCGGGCAATCGCGTCCAGGGTGGCCGAGACCCCACCCTCCACGGAGTTCTCGATCGGCACCATCGCCCCGTCCACCGAGCCCTCCAGCACCAGCGCCAGCGCCTCGTTCACGTTGGCGGCCGGAACCCGCTCGGCCTCGTCCGCGCCGGGAACCTGCAGCAGGGCGGCCTCGGTGAAGGTTCCCGACGGGCCCAGGTAGGCATATCTCATCGAACGGCCGGCTCCTGCCCGTTTTCGGATTCCATCGGCAGCTGCGCCTCGATCCACGCGTCCGAGCCCCCGGCAATGTTGTACACCGAGTAGCCCATCCCGGTCAGCCAGGCCGAGGCCTGGGCGGAGCGGCCCCCGGTGCGGCAGATGACATAGGTGTCCACATCAGGATCCAGTTCCTCGAAGCGTTCGGGAAGCTGGCCCAGCGGGATGTGGGTGGCGCCCTTGGCGTGGCCCTCAACCCATTCGAAGTCCTCGCGCACATCCAGGATCAGCGCCCCGTCGGGCACCTCGGTCACCGAGACGGTCTCGAAGTCACTCATGGTTAGCGTTCCTCTCGCATAGGGTGTTTGCTTATAAGACTAATGAGTTCGAGCATCGAAAGCAGACATGTTGACGTCATCCGCCCTGAAGTTGCGCAACCAGCTGGCCGCCGGGGAGGTCTCCAGCCGGGAAGTGACCGAACACTACCTGCGGCGCATTGAACGCTTCGCCTCCCTGGGCGCGTTCGTGCACGTGGAGCAGCGGGCGCTGCAGGCCGCGGCGGCGCG
>NZ_BAXF01000392.1:0-2060 GCF_001310435.1 Arthrobacter sp. JCM 19049
GCAGGCGCGTCCCCTTTGGTGGGGGACGGCGCCTGCCGGCGGCAAGGAACTGCCGGGTCCGGAACCCGGCCTAGAAGCGGGTCTGCTGGTAGAACCAGTTGATGTGTTCCTCCAGCATGTGCGCGCCCCGTTCCCGGTTGTTGTTGGCAAACGCGCGGTGGATTGCCTTGTGCTGGCGGCGCAGCACCTTCACGATCGGCTGCCAGGTCGCATCGTCCGGGATGGCCGAGGCCACGTAGTCGCTGATCGAGTGGCGCAGGGATTCCATCATCGCCTCCACCACCGAGTTGCCGGCCATCGAGGAGAGCAGCACATGGAACTCGGCGTCAATGCGGTGGAACTCGTCGCGGGAAAGCTGCGGGTCATCCATGCGCATGATCAACACCGCGGTGCGCTCGATCACCTGTTGGGCGTGGATCGGGTCGCGCGGGGTCATCTGCGCCGCCCAGGTCTCCAGCAGGATCCGGGACTCCACGATCTCCCGGACCTGGATGCCCTTGGCCGCCACGTGCAGGCGCAGCGCCTGGGACAGCCCGGCCGAGGGGTTGGAGATGATCACCGCCCCGGAGTTCGGGCCCGAACCGGTGGAGGTGCGCACCACGCCCATCACGTCCAGGATGCGGATTGCGTCGCGCACCGAGGCCCGGGAGATCCCATGGGTTTCGGCCAGCGCCCGCTCCCCGGGCAGCTGATCGCCCAGATTCAGCTTCCCGGTTCGCAGGTCACGCTCAATAGCCTCCAGGACCACCTGGTAGGCACGCGGAGTTGGCTTTGTAGACATCAGAACCCATTTTAGTGTGTTGCGCCGTTGGCCAGGGCCACGGGCCTAGTGCGGCAGCATCCAGCTGAGCACCGGGGTGGACTGCAGGTAGACCAGCACGCACAGCACCAGCAGCATGCCCACCGACCAGCCGGCCACCTTCTTCAGGATCACCGACTCCTGGCCTTCCATCTTCACCGCAGTCGCCGCGATGGCCAGGTTCTGCGGGGAGATCAGCTTGCCGACCACGCCGCCGGAGGTGTTGGCGGCCACCAGCAGGGTCGGGTCGATGCCCGCATTGACCCCGGCGGTCTGCTGCAGCTTGGCGAACAGGGCGTTCGCGCTGGTGTCCGAGCCGGTCACCGCGGTGCCGATCCAGCCAGGATGGGCGAGAGGAAGGCGAACGCGCCACCGGCCCCGGCCATCCAGGTGCCGATGGTGATGGTCTGCCCGGACAGGTTCATCACGTAGGCCAGGCCCAGCACCGAGAGGATGGTCAGCGCCGCGAAGCGCATGTTGTACACGGTGCGCCCGATCTCGGCGATCGCGTTGCCCACGGCGATCGGTACTTGCCCCCGTCATCGAACTTGGAGTACACGATGGCCACGATCAGCCCGGTGATCAGCAGCAGGGTGCCGGGGGTGGAGAGCCAGTTGAAGTTGTAGATCGTCGAGGAGACCGCCTCGCCGTTGCCGTCCACGATGTTCCCGTGCAGCCCCGGCCAGCCGAACTTCACGTCGGTGGCGGCCAGCGCCGCCGGGATGTCCACGCCCAGGCGCCACAGCTTGGCTACACCGAAGATCAGGATCACCAGCACGTAGGGGAACAACGCCATCCAGGTCGCCCCCGGGCGCAGGTTGCGGTTCGCGTCCACCGGCTTGGCCAGCGCCTCGGGGGTGAGGATGCGCTCGCGGGCCTCGTCGGCACCCTTGGGCTTCCACACCTGCAAGAAGAGCACCGCAACGCCCAGGCCCACCAGCGAGGCGACGATGTCGGTCAGTTCATAGGAGAAGTACGTCGCGCACAGCCACTGGGCGATGGCGAAGGAAATGCCGATCACCAGGGTCACCGGAAGGGTCTGGCGCATGCTGCGCCATCCGGCGATGACCAGCACCAGCACGGTGGGGACGAACAGGGCCAGCACCGGGACTGGTGTCCGACGGTGGCGCCGATCTCCGCGGCCGGGATCCCGGTCAGCGCACCGGCGGTGGTGATCGGGATGGCCACGGCGCCAAAGGCCACCGGGGCGGTGTTGGCGATCAGCACGGCGCTGGCCGCACGCAGCGGGGAGAGCCCCAGG
>NZ_BAXF01000393.1:0-2055 GCF_001310435.1 Arthrobacter sp. JCM 19049
CACGACCGTCCGCTGGTGCCCGCGGTGACCGGGAGGCGCCGGGCGGCGGGCCGCTGGTTGGTGGAGAATAACCTCATCCCGGACTACATCCTGTGCTCCGATGCGCTGCGCACCCGCTCCACCTGTGCCTGGGTGCTCTCCGAACTGGGGGAGAAGGCGCCCACCCCCTACATTGACTCCCGCATCTACTCCGCGGCACCTCCGGGCTGTGCTCGATCATCAACGAAACCCCCGATACGGTCTCCACGCTGCTGGTCATTGGCCACCAGCCGGTGCTGCAGGAACTGGCGCTGCGCCTGGCCTCCAAGGGCTCGGACCAGGAGGCCGTCTACGAGCTGGCAATGAACTACCCCACCCTGGGGATGACGGTCATGGAAACCGCCGAACCGTATTCGCACCTGGATGCGCGGGACGCAGCCGTGACGCACTTCGTGGTGCCCCGGCCCTAGCAAAAAGATCCCGTGACACCGCAGGCGGTGTCACGGGATTGGGGTTAGTTGGTTCGGTCGGTGGACAGAGACTGGACCAGGTTATCCGGCGGCAGCGCGCTCCAGCCCGTGCACGGTGGCCAGCACCGCCTGCACGTAGACCTCCAGCCGGGGCATCGGGGTGGTTACCGCGCGTTCCCGGGCGGTGAGCAGCGTCGCGCCAAACATCGCGCTGGCCGCCACCTGCAGCAGGGGCTCGGGAACCTGCACGGTACGGCGCAGCACCTGGCGGATCAGCGCGGTGATCTGTTCCCTGAAGTCGCTGAGCTGTTCACCCCACAGGCTTTCGGAGCGCTGCTGCTCACTGATCCACAGCTGGGCGTAGGACGGGTAGCGCTCCACGAAGCGGAACGCGCTGACCACCATGGCCTCCAGGGCCTGCAGCCCGTCGGACTGTTCGGCGTACTGTTCCAGCTCCTCCAGGAGGATGTCGGCGCCAAAGGCCAGCAGGCGCCGATCATCGAGTCCTTGGAGCCAAAATTGTAGTACACCGTGCCCTTGGAAACCCCTGCGGCCCGGGCGATCTCATCCACCGAGACCGCGTTGATGCCGCGGTGCCCCAGCAGGGTCATGGAGGCCGCGAACAGCCGTTCCTTGGAATCGGTGGCCCGCACCCGGGGGCGCCCGACCGCCTCGCCGGTCATACGACCAGCTCCGGCTGCAGGGTCTTCAACGTCCAGGTCTTGTGCTTGCGCACCGCCAGGGTGCTCAGCGCCAGACCCAGCAGCGTGTAGCCGATCAGGCCCAGCACCACTTCGGAGAGCAGCGCCAGATCCGCGCCGTAGACCAGGTGGCGCAGGCCGGCAACCACATGGCCCATCGGCAGGATGCGGTGCAGCACGTGCAGCGGCTCAGGCAGCGTCTCCCACGGGAAGGTGCCGCCGGCGGTCACCAGCTGCAGCACCATCAGCACCAGCACCACGAACTTGCCGGCCGCGCCCAGCAGGGCGGTGATGCCTGGATGATCGCGGTGAAGGCCATGGAGCCAGCGCCAGCAGGCCCCAGGTCATCCACGGGTGGGCGGTGTCCAGGCCCAGCCAAAAGAGCACCACCGCGTACAGCAGGCTGGACTGGATCACCGAGAGCAGGAAGAACGGCATCCAGCCGCCCAGCGCGATCTTCCAGTCCCGGCCGTTGGAGGCCAGGGCGCGCTTGGTGATCGGGCGCATCACCTGGGTCAGGATGAACGCGCCAATCCAGGTGGCCAGGGTGATGAAGAACGGCGCCAGGCCTTCGCCGTACGCGCCGGCCTTGGCCTGGTCGGTGCGGTCCACGGCCACCGGGTCACCGATGACCTCGGAGAGGTGCTCGCGGGTCGGGTCATCCGGATTCGGGATTTCCTTGGTGCCGTCGGACAGGCCGGTGGCCAGTTCCCCGGAACCGTCGGCCAGGTCGTTGGAGCCCTTGCCCAGGTCGCCCACGCCGCTTTGCAGGTCCTTCAGGCCGGTGTACAGCTGGGCGCTGCCGGTCTGCAGTTCGGCGGCACCGGCGTTCAGTTCCTTGGCCCCCGAATCCAGCTGCTTCGCCCCGGCCAGCGCGTCACGCTGCCCGGCATACAGCGTCTTGG
>NZ_BAXF01000394.1:0-2043 GCF_001310435.1 Arthrobacter sp. JCM 19049
CGCTGCACCGGGGAACTGCCCGGCATCCGGTTCAGGCGCTGCAGCACCGCCTGAAGGTGCAGGTACGGGTCCTGCAGGCGCTGGATGCGATCCAGCGCATCGACCACGATCGGCAGCGGGTCGTGGCAGGCCATGTCGCACACGGTGCGCAGCAGGCTGGTCACCGGGACCGGGCCGCGCACCAGCACCTCATCGGCTCCAGCTGCAGCTGCATGAACTCATAGGGCAACCCGAAACTGGAGGGCACCGGCCGGCGGTAGACCGGGCTGCTGATGCCCATGCTGGTCGGGGAGGGAACCAGGCCATGGATCCACCCGGCCGCGGAGCGGCAGAACACTTCCCCGGGCCGCAGCCGCCGCCCGGCGACAAAGTGGGCGATCTGCGCCCGAACGCTCGCGTCGTAGCGGTGGCTAACATCCAGGTAGTGCCCGGGCAGGGTTTCGCGCAGGTAGCCGCGTGAAACCATCGCCCCCAGCTCGTTGCGGGTAAAGGGCTGGCCGATAACGAACAGGTCTTCGGGAATGCGCAGCGCCGCGGGGCGCTGCCTAGTAGTTTTTTCCATGCTGCTACTGAAACAGATTGCCCGTCGCTGTGGCAGGTGAAGTGCCCGGCTGTGGATTACCGGTGCAGGCCAGCGCAGCGCGCCGGAAAGAACAAGGGGAGTAAACGCGAACCGCCCACCGCAGGTGCTGCCTGCGGTGGGCGGTTCAAGGCTGCTGGCAGCCTACTGGAAGTCGGCGGCCGACTTCTCCAGGGTGTTCAGCCACATGCGGCGGGCGTCCAGCGCCTCCTGGGCCGCGGCGATCTTCTTCTCGTTGCCCTTCTTCTTGGCCTGCTCCAGGTCCTCCTCCAGCTGGGCAATGGTGTCCTGCAGCTGGGAGAGCATCGAGTTGGAACGGGCCTTGGTTTCCGGGTTGGAACGGCGCCACTGCTCGTCCTCGGCATTGCGCACCGCGTCCTCCACGTGGCGCAGCGCCGACTCCACCCGCTGCAGGTCCCCGCGCGGCACCTTGCCGGCGGCTTCCCAGCGGTCGCGGATGGATTCCAGGGACTTCTTCGCGGCGTTCAGATCCTTGATCGGCAGCAGTGCGCGGGCTTCCTCCAGCAGCGCCTCCTTGACCACCAGGTTCTCCCGGAAACTGGCGTCGACCTTCGCGTTCTGCTCGGCGCGGGCCTGGAAGAACACGTCCTGCGCGGCGCGGAAGCGGCCCCACAGTGCGTCGTCGTCCTTGCGCGAGGCACGGCGCGACTTCTTCCACTCGTCCATCAGCTTGCGGTACTCGGCGGCGGTGCCGGCCCAGTCAGTGGAATTCTGCAGCGCCTCGGCGCGCTCGATCAGCGCCTCCTTGACCTTCTTCGCCTCGGCGTTCTGCGCATCAAGCTGCGAGAAGTAGGCGCGGCGGTGGCGGTCAAAGGTGGTGCGGGCGGCACGGAAGCGCTTCCACAGCGCGTCCTCGGTGGAGCGCGGCAGGCGCACGGAGGAGCGCTGGGCTTCCTTCCACGCGTCGAACAGGCCGTTCATGGTCTGCGAGGCGGTCTTCCACTGGATCTGCTCCGGGTTCTTCCCCGCCAGCTCCTCGGCCTGCACGACGATGCCCTCACGGATCTTCTGCTGCTCGGCCCGGGCCTGCTCGGTGGCGCGGCGCTGCTCCTTGCCCAGGGCCTCCACGGCGGTGCGCAGGGTTTCCAGGCGGGTCTCCAGGGCGGCGATATCGCCGACCATGGCGCGTTCGGAGACCAGGGCGGCGATGGAGTCGATGGTCTTGGCCATGTCGCCGCTGGGCGCCTTGGCCGCGACCCGCTGCTCGAGCAGCATCATCTGCGAGACCACGTCGTCGTACTTGCGCACGAAGTAGGCCAGCGCCTCATCCTCGGTGGCATCCGGGTACTGGCCCACCGGGTGTTCGGTGCCGTCGATGATGACGAACACGTGGCCGTCCTCGGTGACGCGGGCAAACTTGCGCGCCTCATCCAGGGGAGTGGAGTGGTCGGCCGGGGCCGGGGCCGCCGGGGCTACGGCGGGCTTGGCCGCGGGGCGCACCG
>NZ_BAXF01000395.1:0-2039 GCF_001310435.1 Arthrobacter sp. JCM 19049
CACCGAGCAGTACGGCGGGCCGGACCGGGCCGTGGTCACCGGCACCCACCGGGGCAACGCAGTGAAAACCTCCTTTACGCGCAGCAACGGCTGCGCGATCGCCGAATGGGATGCGCTGGCCCCACTGCTGGGCCACGGCGGACTCTAGGCGACCTGCCACCCGCGGACCGACACGGAAAAAAGTTGATGAAAATCAACTACATTTGATCGTGTGACAACTAGGATTTGAGGTGTCATGGAATTCTTCCTCCTCACCGTCGCCCTGCTCTTTGTCACCGTGCTGGTGGTGGGAGTTTCCGAACGCATCGGACTGCCCTATCCGATCCTGATGCTGCTGACCGCGCTGGTGGCCGGCTTCCTGCCGTTCATGCCGACCCTGCACATCGACCCCGAACTGATCTTGCCGCTGTTCCTGCCGCCGCTGCTGTTCGCCACCGCCCAACGCAGCTCCTGGTCGGTCTTCCGGCTGCGCTGGCGCACGCTGATCCGCATGGCGGTGCTGCTGATCGTGGTCACCGCCGGCGCCGTGGCCGCCACCGTCTGGGCCTTCGTGCCGCTGCTGTCCCTGCCCCTGGCCATCGCGCTGGGCGCCATCGTCGCCCCGCCGGACCCGGTGTCCGTGGACGCGATTGCCACGAAGGTGAAGATGCCGCGCCGGCTGACCTCGCTGCTGGAGACCGAGGGCCTGTTCAACGACGCGATGGCGATCGTGATCTTCCAGCTGGCGGTGAACGCCACCATCAACCGCACCGACGTGGGACTGGAAATCATCCCGCAGTTCGTGCTCGGCGCCGCGGCCGCCACCATCCTGGGCATTGCAATGGCCTGGCTGGTCGGGGCAATGAACCGCTTCGTGCCGAACCTGGTGGCCCGCTGCGCGGCCACGCTCGTGGCCCCCTATGCGGTGTACCTGCTGGCCGAGGAGGTGCACGCCTCCGGGGTGATCGCGGTGGTGATCACGGCGCTGGAGCTGGGCCGCCGGGCCCGCCCACAGGACTCCCGTGAACGGCTGACCCGCACCGCGTTCTGGGAAGTGCTGGAGATGCTGGCCACGGGCCTGGCGTTCGGTTCATGGGCATTGAGATGAACCGGGTGGTCATCGAGGAGGGCGCGCACCTGCTGACCTTCATCCCGCAGGTGGCCTGATCTGTGCGGTGGTGATCCTGGTGCGCCTGGCCTGGATTTTCGCCACCTACTACCTGCCGCACGTGCGGGCGCAGGGCATGTCCGCCGCCAAGGACTCGCTGGTGCTCACCTGGTGCGGGATGCGCGGGCTGGCAACCCTGGCCCTGGCGCTCGCGTTGCCGGTCAGCGACGCGGCCGGGCAGGCGATCGAAGGCCGGAACTTTGCGGTGGTCACCGCCTGCGCGGTGCTGCTGACCACGCTGGTGATCCCGGGGCTGACCCTGCCGGCGCTGATGCGGGTGCTGAAGATCCAGGACAATGTGGAGCTGCTGGGGCGCAAGCGGCGCAAGCTGGCCAACCGGGCACAGCACACCGCGATGGAGACCCTGAAGGCCTCCCCGGACCTGGACAGGCTGCCCGATGACTACCGGGAGCTGGTGACCCGCCGGCTGCAGACGCTGCACACCCTGCTGCTCAGCGAAGAGTCGCAGGTGGAAAGCGACACCCTGCACGGGCAGAAAATGGCCAAGTACCGCAAGCTGATCCACATCTCCGATTCCCTGCAGAGCCAGGCGCTGGACGCGGCCCGCAACGAGCTGCTGCGGGCGCGCAACGAACCGGGGGTGGACCCGCACATGGTCGATGAGATCATTCACCGCCTCGACCAGCGCACCATGATCCTGGACCGCTAGCTGTTGTCCGCCGTGCGGGGGCGGCGCTGCAGGCGCACAATCACCTCATAGTGGTTGGTCTGCGGGAACATGTCCATCACCCGTGCCTCGACGGCGGTGAACCGGTCCATGCGCCGCAGGTCCTTGGCCAGGCTCACCGCGTTGCAGCTGGAGTAGATCACGTGCTGCACCTCAGAGGCGTTCAGCCAGTCGGCCAGGGTGGGCCCGATGCCGCGCCGCGGC